>NZ_FLUY01000842.1 GCF_900092655.1 Candidatus Thiosymbion oneisti | reverse complement strand
GGAAAATTGTGTCGTCCTGTCCCTTTGGATCTGAAAATCCAGGAATACTTTCACAGTCTCTGGAGCGTGGGAGCCAGAACATGGGATTCATCTTTTTGATCCCCTCTCCCCAACCCTCTCCCGGAGGGAGAGGGAGCATAGCGGCCAGTGCTGTTGGTCATGTTCCAATTAGATATTAACCACCACCCGTTTTTCATCTGCGAGAATCTGCGAAATCTGCGGATTCAAATTGAGCATGGGAAAAACGACTCGGTAGCTTCAATTTCGCGACGCCGACCAGCCCGCGGAGGGCGGGAAAGCGCAGCGCATTCCGCCTTCAGCCGCTCACCGCATCCTACCCGGCTATCTCTCCGGCATAGGAACGGCCTCCTCCCGCACCCGCTCCGGCGGCCAGCGCCAGGCGACCCAGCGGCGGTAGAGGGGGACCCAGAAGCGGTAGGTGGGACCGTCCCGCTCCAGGATCTCGTCGTCCGCCAGCCGTTCGAGGATGCGGAAGGTCCGCTCGCGGGAGAGGGACAGGCGGGTCTCGTCCATGGCCGACTCGATGCCGTCGATAGCCAACTGGCGCCGGGCCGCCTCGTCCGTGGCCCGGGCAAGGGCCGAGAGGACCCGATGGGTGGCCGCGTCGCTGTCGTCCCAGTGGTTCTCGAAGGCGGCGTTAGTCCCGGCCCGGACCACGCCCTCCACGGCGGCGGCGAAGTCGTTGGTATCCACATAGTCGCTGCGGGTCTCGCCCCGGCGTGTCTGTTCGTTGCAGCGGTTCACCAGTTCGGCCCCGAGCAGCTGTAACAACAGGGGCTGTCCACGGGTCAGGCGGTAGGCATCCTCCAGCACCGCCGGGTCGTATTCCAGAATCCCCTGGGCGGGCTGCTGCAAGACCTGGGCGGACTCCTCCGGGGTCAGATAGCTGAGGGTACGGAACTGGGCGGTGTTGAACAGGATGGAGAAATAGTCCCGCGCCATGACCCGCAGCCGGCTGGTGCCGCAGAAGAGGAGCACGGTGGGGTATTGGGGCTCCTGCATCAGGGCGCGCAGGAAGCCGGGCAGCAGCTCGCCCAGCCGACGCTCGGGGATCAGATCCGCCTCATCCAGCATCAGCAGAAAACGCCTGCCCCCGAGCGGCCCCCGGATAGCTTGCAGAAAGGTCTTGGGTAGTGGTTAAATTTAAATGCGACCTAATGCTTTGAACTCCACCGTTTTGCCATCCCTGGCCCTGGATTCCGG
>NZ_FLUY01000841.1 GCF_900092655.1 Candidatus Thiosymbion oneisti | reverse complement strand
TAGTACCTAGTTTCGACCGATGTTGCAAGTTCATAGTACCTGCTGGCTCACACGCTTGGTTCACACGCTCCAGTACGGGGACTAGCAATATCGAGCGAAACTACGTACTAGTGTACGACACAACATACCAAATCCGGGACGGCAAACTGTTAGGTATTGCTGAAGAATGTGGTTTTTATGTAGACATCTAGGATCGCTATAGGTCGTTTTTGGGATGCTTTGGAATCCCTTTGCCTCCGCCCAACTCTTTGCTTCTTCAAAACGGTGATAGTGGACGAACGCCGGAGAAAGAAGGTTATGCAATTGAATGGCCCGATCTCGGAGGTTGCGAGGTGCATACTCGACAGTCTTCAGTAAAGTAGCGAAACGTGAGCCGACTTCAACTATCGGAGCCATCCCAATACAGGCTGGAACCAGTAGCCAACTTGGCATTCGCCGCGTTAGCTTCATAAATTGCTCAACAGTTGCATTGAAGAGCCATGAACGCTTTGAATAGAGCCGAACAAAATACCTGATTTGAGAATCGTTTTTGAGTACCGGCACAAGTGCATCAAAACATCGCCGCGTATCCGGAGTGTGGTGAAATACACCACAAGAGTAAATAGCATCGAACACTCCGGCTCGAAATGGTGGAAAAAAAAGATTACCTTGAACAAAATGGAGATTGGGGGCTGCACAATTAGCCTGTGCACGAAAGACACTTTCACTAAGGTCAATCCCCACTACGGTTGCCCCGCTATCCACTAAGGCTCTAGACAGGGTGCCGTTTCCGCAACCAGCATCAAGAATTACCTTGCCGCTAAGATCTGATTCAGTCCAATCCAGTTCGTGAAGGACAACCTGCATACGATCTGGCACGGTAGTACCCCAAGTAGTATTCCCGTATTCATATAAATTCCATTGTGCACTGAAGCTACGCCCAGTGGAATTTTGGGTAGTGGTTAAATTTAAATGCGACCTAATGCTTTGAACTCCACCGTTTTGCCATCCCTGGCCCTGGATTCCGG
>NZ_FLUY01001709.1 GCF_900092655.1 Candidatus Thiosymbion oneisti | reverse complement strand
CCCACTTTGTACAGAATTTAGCGCGAAATAAAAAGTTTCATCCCACCGCTATCAGGAAAAGCGAATACTTTCACAGTCTCT
>NZ_FLUY01001701.1 GCF_900092655.1 Candidatus Thiosymbion oneisti | reverse complement strand
ATAAGTGTTTAAGTAGAGCGGTTCATCTTTTTGATCCCCTCTCCCCAACCCTCTCCCGGCGGGAGAGGGGGCATAGCGGCCAGTGCT
>NZ_FLUY01000836.1 GCF_900092655.1 Candidatus Thiosymbion oneisti | reverse complement strand
CCGGCCATCCAGCGTTGGCAGGCGCGCTTTGTCGCCGAGCCCGTCCAGGCCATCGGCGATCTGCTGGCCGACCGTATTTTCCTCGGCCCCTTCGCCCGGGCGCGTCCGTCCGAGGCCCTGGTCCAAATCCTGACACCGGAACAGATCCCGCGCGCGGACCAGGCAATGCACGAATGGCTCGATGCGGTGCTCGGTGCACCGGCGTCAGAGGGCCTTCCAGGCAAGCGGTTCGCCGACGCCCTGGTCGACGCCTTCCG
>NZ_FLUY01001097.1 GCF_900092655.1 Candidatus Thiosymbion oneisti | reverse complement strand
AGAGGCTGTCTAAAAACTAACCTATTGATTTTCTAATGGCATTGATTTTCGGCTGGCTCCCCAGGCTCCAGCGTGGGAGCAGACCTGGTCCCGACGGAGGAGGGATCT
>NZ_FLUY01000834.1 GCF_900092655.1 Candidatus Thiosymbion oneisti | reverse complement strand
CCGTTGCCGACAGCTGGTCATTGGGTGCGTAAGCCGTCTGAAAGACGGCGGTCCCAGCGTCCCCGGAACCGCCGACATTTTGTCGGCCCCTGGGACCGC
>NZ_FLUY01001679.1 GCF_900092655.1 Candidatus Thiosymbion oneisti | reverse complement strand
AGTCATTCCACCCTCCGTTGCTGTAGACTTGCCATTGCTTGCGCAGGTGCTCACGGGTGAGGCTTTGCCGGGCCTCCCAGCGCGCGCCCCCGTTCCTTGAGCCGCTTGATGGCCTTCGGTGCCGGGCTGACGTGTCCACCGGGGTGGATACGAAATCCCAACAACGCGCGGTCCTCGCTACGGCGTGCGCCGCTCTTGATGGGTTGACTGGAAGGTCCAGGTGCTTGTGCAACCACCGCCTCAGGCGCTTCAGAACCCGCTCGGCGGCTCGCTGGCTGGAGACGAACACGGCGATCTCATCGGCATAGCGCACGAACGATAGCCCGCGCTGTTCCAATTCCCGGTCCTGCACGCTGGGAAGGCCCAACCAGTGGCTTCCACCACCGGGCTTGGCAATGTCCACCGCGCACACCGCCGCCGGCCGGTATTCGCCCCCAAGGAGCTGTTCGCGGAGCGCCGGCCCATGAGGCTTGAGGGGGGCCTCGGTTTCCGCAATTCCTTTGCCGTCTACCCCGCCGGCCCCAGCCTTGGCTTTCACCGCCGCCCAGGCCCGCTTGAGGTTGTCACGGCTCAGTACCGATTCCAGGCTGATTTCTACCGTTTCGCTCATCGAACCTCTTCTGGCCTCTGCGCTCGCTGTTCCGCGCCACTCGATGGGCACGCGCCGCCCCGCTGCTGGAAGCCACCTGCTTGGCTTGGCCCGCCGCCTCGCAAGCTGCCGCCGTTGCCGCTCCGAGGGCGTTTCACCCCCCTGCGCGCCGCTCACAACGGATGCCGTGTGGGATCCGCTCGTGACTCTTCGGCCCTTCGCTCCTCCCGCCTTTCGGCGCGACTCATCACGACTCTGGCCGCGGCTGACTCCTGGCTCGCTCTCACGCTCTAGGTCACCCCGAGTAAGAACATGTGCTTTCGACCCGTGCCGTCAGGCTCTACCGAATGCGTCTTTCGGTGACGGTTGGATTTCGCGTTCCCTCGCACGCTTAGCGCCCGCCCCCGGCCTCGCTGCCTACGCTCGTGTCCTGGCTCCACCCGTCCTCCAGCTTCGCCTCGCGGCTTCCACCTTGGGCTTCACTACGCTTCTC
>NZ_FLUY01000935.1 GCF_900092655.1 Candidatus Thiosymbion oneisti | reverse complement strand
CGCCGGATGCCGTTCTTGTGATGCGGTTGGCCGCGCGGGGGCAGCAACTCACCGGCGGGGCAGATGTAAACATCATTCGTTTGGTTGTACTGGAAGCGCTTGCCGCTGAGGCGACCTTGGCCCGTGACCGCTTTGTGTTTGTCCGGGATTGGGACGTAGACGGTGGCACCGGCCACTTCGCAGGCCGCTAATTTGACCTCGCTGTAGTAGCCCGCATCGGCAACCACGGTCAGGCTTTCCACGCCGAGCACCGCCATGGTCTGCTGGCACTGACGGCTGAGCTGGTTCTGATCGTCCCCAGCGTTGGTGACTTCGTGATACACAATGAGTTAGTGTTTCCCATCGACGCCGCTTTGCA
>NZ_FLUY01000832.1 GCF_900092655.1 Candidatus Thiosymbion oneisti | reverse complement strand
AAGGCCTGGAGCAAGGCCTGGAGCAAGGCCTGGAGCAAGGCCTGGAGCAAGGCCTGGAGCAAGGCCTGGAGCAAGGCAGGCTGGAAGGGAAGATTGAAGGCCTGGAACGCCTTCTTGTCAAACGCTTCGGCCCCCTCGACGCAGCAACCCGCAAGCGCCTCGAGATAGCCACCCTGGAGCAACTCGATCGCTGGACCGATCGCATTCTGGACGCCTCCACGGTAGATGCCGTGTTTGAGGAACATTGAGGCAAGCGGAGGTAAACGCAAAGGCTCTTTATTGTTCGGTTGCCCTGCGGTGAAAGATACTGTCCGAGACCCGGTTGGTGAGACGTGCCGATTGCCGGCACGAGGCCCTCTCGAACGCGGCTTCCTGAATCGGTTCCAGGGCGGCTTTCCCCTGACGCAACGGCCGTTCCGAAAGGTCGCTGCGGAGCTGGAGACGGACGAGGACACCCTCATCGCGACCGTCCGCGCCATGCTGGAGCGAGGGCTGCTGAGCCGTTTCGGTCCCCTTTACAATGCCGAGCGCCTCGGCGGATGCTTCACGCTGGCGGCGATGGCGGTGCCGGAGCCGGACTTCGTTCGCACCGCCAAGATCCTCGATGTCATCCCTGAGGTCGCACACAACTACCGGCGCGATCATCGGCTCAACATGTGGTTCGTACTCGCGACTCCCGACCAGGGCAAGCTTACGGGTGCGATCCGCCGCATCCGGTCCTTGACCGGCTTGATGGTTTACGACTTTCCCAAGCTCAGGGAATACCACCTGGGGTTCCGGCTCCAACTGGACGCGGACGGCGGCATCGCGGTGCGGCGAATCGAGCGCGACAAAGCCGTGGAGCCCCTGGAGCTGGACGACCTCGACCGCAGGATTGTCGCCGCCACCCAGGCCGGTTACCCCTTGCAGGCCGAGCCCTTCACCGCCGTCGCGGCCCAGATTGATTGCAATGCCCCGACCGTTATCGAGCGGCTGAGCCGCATGCTGCAGGCCGGCGCCATACGCCGCATCGGCGCCGTGCCCAACCACTATCGGCTCGGACTGCGCGGCAACGGCATGTCCGTGTGGGACCTGGATGATGAGCAGGTCGAGGTCCTCGGCAAAAGGATCGGCGCCCTGGACTGCGTCAGCCACTGCTATCTGCGCCCACGCCGCCTTCCGCTCTGGCCCTACAACCTGTTCGCCATGGTCCATGGGCGCAACCGGGACGAGGCGAAGGCCGCCGCCACGCGCATCGAAGCGATCGTCGCCGGACATTGCCGCAGGCAGGAGGTGTTGTTCAGCGAAGCTATCCTGAAGAAGGCGGGGCTTCGATTCGTCGGCTGATCGGGCACCGGAAACCACCATGTTCAGATTGAGCCGTTACGTGCAGCTTCTCACCTCCCCTACCGCCTTGGAGAAGGCCACCGCCGCGCCGCGCGCCGAACCGAGCGGACCGGTGGTGATCTGGAATCTGATCCGGCGCTGCAATCTCACCTGCAGACACTGCTACGCCACCTCGGCGGACACCGATTTCAAAGGCGAGTTGACTACCCAAGAGGTCCGGGAGGTGATGGGGGATCTGCGCCGGTACGGCGTGCCGGTGCTGATCCTCTCCGGCGGCGAGCCCCTTATGCGGCCGGATATCTTCGACCTGGCGCAGCACGCCAAGGCGCTCGGCTTCTACGTCGCCCTGTCCACCAATGGTACCCTGATCGACGAGACCAACCTGCCCCGGATTCGAGAGGTAGGATTCGACTATCTCGGCATCAGCATCGACGGCCTGGAGGAAAGCCACGACCGTTTCCGCCGTCGCCCCGGCGCCTTCCGGGAGTCCCTCCGGGGCATCCGCCTGTGCCGGGACGCGGGCATCCGGGTCGGCATGCGTTTCACCCTCACCCGGGACAACGCCCGAGACCTGCCGGGCCTGCTGCAACTGATGGAGCGCGAAGCGGTCGGCAAGTTCTATCTGTCCCACCTCAATTACGCGGGCCGTGGCAACCAGAACCGGGGGGACGACGCCCACTTCCGGATGACCCGCGAGGCCATGGATCTACTGATCGCGGCCTGCCGGCAACGCCTGCGAGACGGCCTCCTGTGCGAATTCGTCACCGGCAACAACGACGCCGACGCTGTCTACCTGTTCCAGTGGGCCGAGCGCCGCTTTCCGGATCGGGCCAGCATACTGCGCCGGGTCCTGCAAAACTGGGGTGGGAACGCCTCCGGCGTGAAGGTTGCCAACATCGACAACCTGGGCCATGTGCACCCGGACACCTTCTGGTGGAACCACAGCCTCGGCAATGTGCGCGAACGGCCCTTCTCCGAAATCTGGGAGGACACCTCCGACCCGCTGCTGGCCGGCCTGAAGCAGAGCCCACGCCCGGTCGGCGGGCGCTGCGCCCAATGCGTGCACCTGGACATCTGCAACGGCAACACCCGCACCCGGGCCTTCCGGCTCACCGGCGATCCCTGGGCCGAGGACCCCGGCTGCTATCTGACCGATGCGGAGATCGGGGCCTGACGGTTAGCCGCAAATGAACGCGAATGAACGCAAATCGGTCGCAAAAGATTACATTCTCTTCTTTGTCCACAGATTACGCAGATTCTCACAGATTGTTTCGTTTTCTGCTGGCTCCCACGCTCCAGCGTCGACAAGCGACCAGGTAAGCCGGCACACAGCCAACCTGCCTGTCGGCACAGAAAGGGGCACGGTCCGCTAGAGCGGACAAGACGGCAAAAACAATCTGTGAGAATCTGCGTAATCTGCGGATAGATCAAAGCGGCCGGATCATTTTTCCCATACTCAATCTGAACCTCGATAGTTCCGCTTTTTACCGCCAATCAACACAAATCAGTCGAGATCGGTTTGCCATCATTGACGGTTCCTGATTCATTTGCGTTGATTTGCGTTCATTTGCGGCAAAAAAGAACTCCCAATGAAAGAACCGAACCGATGTTACCGATACTTCGGCACTGCTGTACCAATGAGCCTGTCTGTTGTTCTGATCTGCGTCCTGACGATTCCCGCCTTTCCCCAGGGATCCGCACGAGCCGATGAGGTCGCTACCCTGTACCTGAAGCACTGCGGCGAGTGCCATGGCCCGGATCGGCTCGGCCGGATCGGTCCCGCCCTGTTGCCGGAGAACCTCAAGCGCCTCAAGCAGAAGGCCGCCGTCGCAGTCATCCGCGCGGGACGACCGGCTACCCAGATGCCCCCCTTCGCGGGCCAGCTCAGCGACGAACAGATCCGGCGCCTGGTAGATTTGATCTACACGCCACTGCCCGAGCTCCCGCGCTGGGGCATGGAAGAGATCGCCACCAGCCGAATCCTGCACGCGCCCACCAAGCCGCTGCAGGACCGGCCCGTCTTCGACGCCGACATCGAGAACTTGTTCGTGGTCGTGGAGCTGGGAGACCACCACGCGACCCTGCTCGACGGCGACCGCTTCGAGCCTATCCATCGGTTTCCCACCCGCTTCGCCCTGCACGGCGGACCCAAGTACGCCGCGGGCGGACGTTATGTCTACTTTGCCTCCCGCGATGGCTGGATCAGCAAGTACGATATCTACAACCTGGCCTATGTGGCCGAGGTGCGGGCCGGCATCAATACCCGCAACCTGGCGGTGTCCCACGACGGGCGCTTCGTCATGGTGGCCAACTACCTGCCCCATACCCTCGTGGTGCTGGACGCCCGTGACCTGTCCCCGGTCAAGGTCATCCCGGTAGTAGACCACCGGGGCAGGAGCTCTCGGGTCAGCGCCGTCTACACGGCGGACCCCAGATCCAGCTTCATCGTAGCCCTCAAGGACCTGTCCGAGGTGTGGGAGATCAGCTACCGGATACCGCCGCCGCGGGGTTTCGGCCGGTGGGTCCACGACTATCGTGAAGGTCCGGGCCGCGAAGATTCGGGCGAAGAGATCGACCCCGAGCCCTTCCCGATTCGGCGCATTCGGGTCGCGGGCATACTCGACGACTTCTTCATCGACCAGGACTATGTGCGGATCATCGGCAGCTCCCGCGACGGCAGGGGCCAAGTGGTGGACCTGGACCTGGGCCGAGCGGTGACCGAGCTTGCCCTACCCAGCCTGCCCCACCTGAGCTCCGGTATCACCTGGATCTGGCAGGACCGGGGCGTGCTCGCCACCCCGAGCATCAAGGAGTCCAAGGTCACCGTCCTGGACACCAAGACCTGGGAGATCGTCAAGGAGATACCGACCCTGGGCCCCGGCTTCTTCATGCGCAGCCACGAGAACTCACCCTACGCCTGGGTAGACGTCTTTTTCGGCCAGGACAAGGACGCCATGCAGGTGATCGACAAGCAGAGCCTCAAGGTAGTCAAGACCCTGCGGCCCGCACCCGGCAAGACCTCAGCCCATGTCGAATTCACCAAGGACGGGCGCTACGCCCTGGTCAGCATTTGGGACATGGACGGGGCGCTCGTCGTCTATGGCGCCTTGAGCCTGGAAGAGGTCAAGCGCCTGCCGATGAAGAAGCCCTCCGGCAAATACAATGTCCACAACAAGCTGACCCGGTCGCGCGGGACAAGTCATTGATTTTACAAGCCACTCGAAGGATGACTAGTATGGATGCTCGCAACTACCGATAACAAGGATATATATGCAGAATTCTGAAATGAGGTCTTAGGGTGATGAAGCAAGAGACAGACCGCGGCCCAACCCACGACAGCAGCTACAAGCTGTTGTATTCGCATGTCGCAATGGTCAGCGACCTGTTGCAAGGCTTCATACCGGGTACCTGGATCGATGAGCTGGACCTGGCCACGCTGGAGAAATGCAGTAGCAGCTATGTCAGCGACGACCTCCGCGACCGGGCCGACGACCTGATCTGGCGCGTGCGCTGGGGTCACGACTGGCTCTATGTCTACCTGTTGCTCGAATTCCAATCCACGATAGATCGCTGGATGGCGGTGCGTATCCAGACCTACCTCGGACTTCTCTACCAAGACCTGATCCG
>NZ_FLUY01001204.1 GCF_900092655.1 Candidatus Thiosymbion oneisti | reverse complement strand
GTACTGGAGCGTGTGAACCAAGCGTGTGAGCCAGCAGGTACTATGAACTTGCAACATCGGTCGAAACTAGGTACTAGGGGGTGTTTTCAATTAACCAGACAGCTTCTAATTTCAGGTTACCTTACAAACTTCGGTTTGATGTGGACCTAACCCTGTTTGTCATTTTCGAGATTCAGCCAATAGGCCAACACCAAAGCCAGGTAGATCTGCCGATAAGTGATCGATGTAAAGTCTTTGGCTCGCAGCCTTTGCAGCACGCACTCACCATCAACGTAAGGGGCAATGGCTGGGATGGTCAACAGTTCTTCCATCCAGGGCTGAACCCCACGTTGTCGCGCCAAGTTGTAATGGGGATTACTCCGCAATACCCTTTTGGGGCGTAACCGTACAGTCTTGGGTAGTATGCCTTTCATGGCCTCGCGCAACAAGAACTTTCGTTCCAACCACGGGATCGGTGGTATGGATTGTAGGTATGACACCAAGCGCACGTCAAAAAACGGATAACGCGTTTTAGTGGGAGGACCGGCGAATCCCGGAGCAGCAGTGGCAAATATATGGGACCACAAGGGAGCAGCCAACATGCCGTAGTGGCTTCTCATCGGCGGGAATTTTACTGCGGCCATAAACTCTCGGTAGCGTGCCTTCAAACCTATCCGTTCCACATAGTCCGGCTTAATCCAATCCGGAAGATCAAAGGGATCCCGCCACTCTCGCAGCCAGCCTCTCATTTGGGTACGCAACCCGAAACCCGGTGGACGGTGAAAAGCGCGGATATATTCCAATGTATCTCGTGCCAAACGCGAAAGCTGGTTGCGTCGTAGCAGACTGATCCAGTGCGACCAGGGGAGGGTAAGCGCCGGATCGCCACCCATTCCGGACAATAGCACCCGGCTGTATCCAGCCACGCGGCGCATAATTTCCAGCTCAGCCGAATGGCTCGAGAACGCCAAGGGTTCGGGAAAGGGATATTCCGGGCGTTTCTCGGGGGCCTGCCGAACATAATCTTCCGCCGCGAGATATTCGATTGAGAAACCTGCCTTCTCGGCCACCTGCGCGGCATAGTCGCCTTCGTCGTCAAAAATAAGCGCGTTGAAGATAATCGTATACGCCCGAAAATCAACCGATGAATCGGTCGCCGTCATTAACCGATACGCAGTGGCGGCAACACTGGTCGAGTCCATGCCCCCGCTCAGATAAGTACCGACGCGGTCGGTTCGCAGCCGGTCTGTGATGGCCCGTTCAAACAGCTCTCGAAACCGCTCGATATACTCTTCCCGACGGCTGTAACGCACATACTCCTGTGCAACTTCCGGCAATTGCCAATAACGCTGGACGCGCAGCTTGCCATCCGACCAAATCAAGGTGTGAGCGGGGGGTAGCTTTCGAATATCGGCAAACACGGTCGTTGTGAAGTCGAGATTCATACTAGCCAGCAGAAAATCGCCGATAGCCCGTTCATTGAGACGGTCGGAGACTTGCGGGTGCAACCGTAAGCAATCGATGTGGCTGCCGAGAATCAGGGCGTTTTTCGTCTCCGCATAGTAAAAAGGCACAATTCCAAAGTGATCCCGGGCACAGAACAAGCGTTGCGAACGGCTATCCCAGATCGCAAAGGCAAAATCCCCACTCACCCGTTCCACACAGTCCGCCTCCCAAACTCGGTAAGCATGCAACATGAGATCAACATCAGGCACCTCCTTGTCAAACCGGCATCCGGAAGCACGCAATCGATCAACCAATTCGTCTCGCCGGTCCAGGCGAATATCCCCTGTAATCCAAACCGCTCCGTCCAAACTGTGGGGTTGGCGTTCTGTTTCCGATTCCCAAGTCGTGCGCAATAGGGCGTGACCAAAACCGATATGGGCGTTACCCCAGGTCTCCTGGGCATCGGGGCCCTGGGGTGACATCAAGTCGGTCATTCTATGCAACAAATCGAAATCGATAGGTTGACCGTCGCCATTTAGAATGCCGATAAAACCGCTCATCGTTGTCAGGGTGTCACAGTGATCAGCTTGGCTTCACGCAATTCATCAATCAGCACATGCATGTCCTTCCGGAGCCTGGCCTCATCCACATCGTATTCCGTCAACAACTGCTTCATAGCAGCCTCCGGATTACCGTTTTCGGCGAATAGTTGCCACAGACGCATGCCCACTTCATCCAGACTGTAATACAACTCGTTTTCCAGGTCCAGGAGCACGGTTTCGTCACCTAGCTCCTGAAAAAGGAGCTTGGACGAAATGGTGATTTCTTTAGGTAAAGGTGTCATAATGCACATCCTTCCGCTGTCGTTGCAGAAACTCGGGAAATCTTGGCAAGCGAGTAACCATATCAGTCCCTGACGAACTTCGGCTCGCTGCGAGCACAACCCTTTGATTTCTGGTTTTCGAGACCAGGATCCAGAGGGGGAGGGATTGAATGGTCGGTGATAGTTTATCACTAAATGGTAGCATAGTCACTAGTTGACAATAACTCCGTATTATAGCGGTACAGGAAGAGTTTTAAACAGATCTCATGCATAATTGTGGGGTCCCGGATGATTGCATAGGAACTAAAGTTGGGTCATTGTTGCGTGCCCGAGAGGTTATGGAA
>NZ_FLUY01001180.1 GCF_900092655.1 Candidatus Thiosymbion oneisti | reverse complement strand
CGTCTTGTCCGCTCCAGCGGACGCAGCTTCTCCGTGCTGATAGGCATTGGCTGTTAGCCTACCAGGCGCTTAATCGATGCTGGAGCGTCAGATCCCTCCTCCGTCGGGACAAGGTCTGCTCCCACGCTGGAGCGTGGGGAGCCAGCCGAAAATCA
>NZ_FLUY01000830.1 GCF_900092655.1 Candidatus Thiosymbion oneisti | reverse complement strand
ACCCGCCGCCGCTTTGGATTCGAGCTGCTTGATGACTACCGTGCTCATTCCAGACCAAGACGCTTCAGGCAAAGAAAAGCGCCGTCGCCGCGGCGCGTGGGGAACTCAGCGCCCAAGCCTCCGGCAAATACCGATGGTA
>NZ_FLUY01000829.1 GCF_900092655.1 Candidatus Thiosymbion oneisti | reverse complement strand
GATACGCGTACAGCAGCGCCGAAATCCGTAAGAGCGGTTTCGAAAGCCGTCTGAAAGACGGCGGTCCCAGCCTGACTCGCAGCCCTGGAGCGCCGACATCCTGTCGGCTTGGGATGTTGGGACCAATGCTTGGAACGGCAGGTTGGCCCTTCCCAACCAAAACAGGACATTAAGGTGAAACCGGATGCAACTCGGAAACAACAAAGTTAGAACACCACCGATGGTCTGGGCATCGAGCCCCAAGAGGTGGTGCACGAAATCGGTCGTCAGCCGCTTGAGCAGATCACGGCTGATGATGTCTTTGGCGGTCATGCGGTCATACGGATAAGCTACCACGGCAGTGCGGTGGTTTCGACCAGGGTTGTTTCCCTATCAGGACAACCGCATGATAACGCGATCCTTTGGAGTGCGGCGGCAGCCTTATTACCCCAGTATTTGCCAGAACCCACGGAGCCTGGTGTGACCACGGCGTTGGCCGAGTGGCACACACCCGCCGCCGCTTTGGATTCGAGCTGTCTGATGACCGCCGTGCTCATTCCAGACCAAGACACTTCAGGCAAAGAAAAGCGCCGTCGCCGCGGCGCGTGGGGAACTCAGCGCCCAAGCCTCCGGCAAATACCGATGGTA
>NZ_FLUY01000828.1 GCF_900092655.1 Candidatus Thiosymbion oneisti | reverse complement strand
AGCGGCGCGGTTTGATTGGACCTGCGTTACATGCGATACCATCGGTATTTGCCGGAGGCTTGGGCGCTGAGTTCCCCACGCGCCGCGGCGACGGCGCTTTTCTTTGCCTGAAG
>NZ_FLUY01000281.1 GCF_900092655.1 Candidatus Thiosymbion oneisti | reverse complement strand
AGAGCGGAGGCTGCAGGATCCAAGGCCCTGTCCGTGCTCATGATTGTAAATCCCGGCTAGCCCCCCCGGTTTCGGAGAGTGTCGCAAAAGTCCTTTCGAACCACAGAGAACACAGAGAAAGGCACCGGCCAATTCTCTGTGCCCTCTGTGGTTTAAACTTCACGGACTGGCCGCTGACGCCACCATTTTTGCGACACCCTCCCGGCGGGAAAGGAGCTTGTTGTGCCGGTCTGGAAGCATTCGTGTCCATTCGTGGTTCTTGTTTTCGGTTTTTGTACGCAGCTGTACTAGCCATTGCTTGCCTCAATACTGTAT
>NZ_FLUY01000827.1 GCF_900092655.1 Candidatus Thiosymbion oneisti | reverse complement strand
ATAGCGTTGGCATTTGCGGTCAAGGCTAGCGGCTTGCCAGAGGCGGTCTTCAAGCTGAGGAAGCGACGGTCCATCAACGCGAAGCAGGCGCGGCGGTCCCGATGTTAC
>NZ_FLUY01000826.1 GCF_900092655.1 Candidatus Thiosymbion oneisti | reverse complement strand
CACGCCGCCGCCAGCACCTCTGGCCGCATGATCCGATCATACCGGGGGTAACATCGGGACCGCCGCGCCTGCTTCGCGTTGATGGACCGTCGCTTCCTCAGCTTGAAGACCGCCTCTGGCAAGC
>NZ_FLUY01000824.1 GCF_900092655.1 Candidatus Thiosymbion oneisti | reverse complement strand
TGAACTTGCAATCTATGTCGAAAACAGGGGATCGGGTGGAAACCAGCAATATCAGCCGAAACTAGGTACTAGTACCCCGTTTCATCAAAATTTTGTGGTAAAACCAGTCCCTCTCATCTCGACCGGAGGGAGATATCTTCCAGCTTGGCAAAAGTTCCTAGCGCACAAGATCCCTCCTCCATCGGAACAAGGATTTCTCCCTTCGGTCGAAATGACAAACCAGAAAAATTGGATGGAATGACCTACTAGTACAGCAGCGCCCAATGCTGAGATTGCCCCCAAACTTGGGATCACTACTTTTGTAGATAAGGGCACCTTGCAAAATTGCCTGCGTGGTGAGCTAAGCGAGGGTAAAATCACGCCAGTCCAAAATGAATGCTCATCG
>NZ_FLUY01001676.1 GCF_900092655.1 Candidatus Thiosymbion oneisti | reverse complement strand
GCCGGAATCCAGGGCCAGGGATGGCAAAACGGTGGAGTTCAAAGCATTAGGTCGCATTTAAATTTAACCACTACCTCTTT
>NZ_FLUY01001296.1 GCF_900092655.1 Candidatus Thiosymbion oneisti | reverse complement strand
TGGCAGACGATCAGCGAGCCTTGGTGCGTCGAACGCAACACGTCAAACCCTGTCCCGACGCAGGAGGGATCTTTTCCTTCCGGACAACGCCAAATAATTCAGGGTTGCTAGCGGGCGCGAATGCTATCATGGGCCGGTACTGGATGGAGGCATCTTGACCATGCGCTTGCAGGTGTTCCATCCGTTCGGTGGCTACTCTTAAGCATTCGGAGCGTCCACAAACGGCCGGTCCGGTGCGCCGCCGAGGACCAGCGCGATGTAGGCAAGTCTCTTACAGGAGCGGTTCATCTCGGGCCCGAATACCCGAAGAAGATATCGCAAAAATAACAAGCTCTTAAAGAGAAGTTTTTTCTTCAATGGACTGTCGACTCATGGAGCCAGCAGTATGGCTATCGGGCCGGCGGAGCGGAAAATTGACTCCCAACAAACCGAAGATCAGCCGGGACGGTTCACCGCACTCCAGGCAAACCGCGCGGAAACCCTGCGGGAGTGTGTACAGAATGCGCTGACACATTACCTCAGGAACCTCGACGGATACGAAGTCAAGGATTTACACCGGATGGTCATGGGCGAGGTCGAGCTTCCCCTGATCGAAACCCTGCTCGATTACACCCAGGGCAATCAAACCCGGGTCGCACGGTTGCTCGGCATCAGTCGCAGCACCTTGCGCAAGAAAATGGCGTATCACGGGATACGTCGGGACACCTAAAGACGGCCTTCAGGGTCTCCGGCCGACACCGGACGATTTCAAGCGGCTTTCGATATGCACCCCATACGACGTGCACTGATCAGTGTATCCGACAAGACCGGTGTCTTGGACTTCGCCCGCAGCCTGGCGGCGCAGGGCATCCAGCTCCTATCGACCGGCGGGACCGCCCGCCTCCTGACCGACAACGCAATCCCGGTGCTGGAGATAGCGGCCTACACGGGATTCCCGGAGCTGATGGGGGGGCGCGTCAAGACCCTGCACCCACGGATCCACGGCGGCATCCTAGGCCGGCGGGGTATCGACGACCTGGTGATGCGGGAGAACGAGATCAAACCCATCGATCTGGTGGTGGTCAATCTCTATCCCTTCGAGCAGGCAGTGGCCGACCCGGACTGCGACCTGTCCACGGCCATCGAGAACATCGATATCGGCGGCCCTACCCTGCTCCGTGCCGCGGCCAAGAACCACATGGCAGTGACCGTGGTGGTGGACGCGGCCGACTACTCGCTGGTTTTGGCGGAGATGGAGGGACACGGTGGCGCCGTGAGCGATGCCACCCGATTTGATCTGGCGGTCAAGGCCTTCGAGCACACGGCCCGCTATGACGGTGCCATCGCCGACTACTTAGGAGGGTTGGTCGGCGCAGCGGACAGAGGCGACTTCCCGCGTACCCTGAACCTGCAGTTCCAGCACCGGCAGGCCCTGCGCTACGGCGAGAATCCACACCAGAAGGCAGCCTTCTTCGTCGAGCGGAACTTGAGCGGGGTGAGCCTTGCCACGGCACGCCAGCTCCAGGGCAAGGCACTGTCCTATAACAACATCGCCGATACGGACGCGGCCCTGGAATGCGTCAAGCAGTTCGACGAAACACCGGCGTGCGTCATCGTCAAGCACGCCAACCCCTGTGGTGTCGCCCTGAGGACCAACCTGTCGGAGGCCTACGAGCGAGCCTTTACGACCGACCCGGAATCCGCGTTCGGGGGCATCATCGCCTTCAACCGTGAGCTGGACGAGGCGACGGCGCGGGCCATCGTGGAGCGCCAGTTCGTCGAGGTCATCATCGCACCGAAGGTCGAGCCCACCGCCGCTGAGGCCATCGGCGCGAAGCAGAACGTGCGTCTGCTCGAGTGCGGAAGCTGGACCAGCGGGGATAACCAACGCACCGAATTTAAGCGCGTCAACGGCGGGCTATTGGTCCAGGAAGCGGATCTGGCCTTGACCCACAAGCTCGAGGTGGTTACCAAGCGCGGACCCACGGACCGGGAGCTGGAAGACTTACTCTTTACCTGGCGCGTTGCCAAGTACGTCAAGTCAAACGCCATCGTCTACGGGCGTGGGGGCATGACCGTCGGCGTTGGGGCGGGGCAGATGAGCCGCGTAAACTCGGCGCGCATCGCCACGATTAAGGCCGAGCAGGCAGGCCTCGCGGTGGCCGGCTCGGTGATGGCCTCCGACGCCTTCTTTCCCTTCCGCGACGGTATCGACCAAGCCGCGGCAGCGGGTATCGGCGCCGTCATCCAGCCCGGCGGCTCCGTGCGCGACCAGGAAGTCATCGCCGCCGCGGATGAGCACGGCATGGCCATGGTCTTCACTGGTATGCGCCATTTCCGGCATTGACGGTGGCCGCCGGAACGCCCGACTAACCTGAGTCGACTGTTTTTTGCCGCCAATGAACGCAAATAGACGCAAATTAAAATTACTTCTTATTTGCGTCTATTTGCGTTCATTGGCGGCTGAATTTTTCGACGGGCTCTCAAACAGGCAGTATGCATCCCGCAGGCAGGCGGCAGTCGCAGCGACCATGGGCATCCATCCCACCGCCATCATCGAGAGCGGCGCCCAACTCCACCCGTCCGTCCAGGTAGGGGCCTATTCCATCATCGAGCGCGGGGCCGTCATCGGGCCGGGCTGTGTCATCGAGAGCTGCGTGCGCATCTATGGTGCCACCCGCATGGGTCGTGACAACCGCATCGGTCACGGTGCCACCATCGGCGCGGAGCCTCAGGATCTCGGATACAGGCCGGAGCTGAGCAAACCCCTGACCATCGGGGATTGCAATCACTTCAAGGAAGGCGTAAACATCAGCCGCGGCATCAAGACGAATCAAGGTACCCGGATCGGAGACCACAATTTCCTGATGGCCTATGCCCACATCGGGCACGACTGCACCGTGGGCGACTATAACATCTTCGCCAATACCGCCACGCTGGCCGGCCACGCGGAAGTCGAGAACCAGGTGTTCCTGTCCGGCCAAACGGCCGTCCACCAGTTCTGCCGGATCGGCGCCGTTTCTATGATCGCCGGCGTAACCGGCGTACCCCAGGACGTGCCCCCTTTCGTGATCGCCGACGGCCACCGGGCCAGGATCATCGGCCTGAACCTGGTCGGACTACGTCGCAACGGCTACACCCAAGCGCAGCGTAGTACCATCAAGGCCGTCTACCGCGTCATCTTCCGTTCGGGACTACGTCAAGCCGCGGCCCTTGCGAAGGCCGAGCGGGACTATCCTTCCCCCCAGACACGCCAAATCGCGCGCTTCATCGAATCCAGTCGCAGAGGGGTGATCTCGTTTGCCTAAATCCTTTATGCTTGCATTTTCCAACATCGATTTTTTCCGCACGATGCCTACTCAGACCGCTGCAACCGACAGCTTCACCGTAGCTGGCGAGACCTACAGCTCGCGCCTGTTGGTCGGAACCGGCAAGTACAAGGATATGGACGAGACGCGCCGCGCCGTCGAGGCCAGCGGTGCCGAGATCGTCACCATCGCCGTCCGCCGCACCAATATCGGCCAAACCCCCGGTGAGCCGAACATCCTCGAGGTACTGCCGCCGGAGCGTTATACCATCCTGCCGAACACCGCCGGCTGCTTCGACGCCGAGACGGCGATACGCGCCTGCCGCCTGGCGCGGGAGCTGCTGGATGGCCACAATCTATGCAAGCTGGAGGTGCTGGGGGACGAGAAGACCCTGTTCCCGGACATGGTCGCCACCCTCCAGGCCACGGAGGTGCTGGTCAAGGACGGCTTCGACGTCATGGTCTACACCAACGACGATCCCATTATGGCCAAACGCCTGGAAGAGCTGGGCTGCGTGGCCGTGATGCCGCTCGCCGCCCCCATCGGTTCCGGGCTTGGAATCCGCAATCGGCTCAATATCCTGACCATTGTAGAGAACGCCCAGGTACCTATCCTGGTGGATGCGGGCGTGGGAACGGCCTCGGACGCCGCGGTGGCCATGGAGCTGGGCTGCGACGGTGTACTCATGAACACGGCCATCGCCGCCGCCAAGGACCCGGTGCTGATGGCCAGTGCTATGCGCAAGGCCATTGAGGCCGGGCGCGAGGCCTTCCTGGCCGGGCGCATGGCGCCGAAACGCTTCGCCTCCGCCTCGTCGCCGCTGGAAGGACTGTTTTTCTGACGCGACGGACTGCAGGAGCGACGCAAGGGGCTGGTTGCGCATTGCGTCGTTCCATGCATAGATTAGGGTCCTGCTTGCTACGAATGCCGGTGGTGGACAGGGAAGGCGGCGCCCGACGCCCCGAGCGGCATGAACGAGCCTCTGCCCCAGCATCGCCCTATCCGCAGTTTTGTGCTGCGTAGGGGTCGCCTCACGCTGGCCCAGGCGCGTGCTTACGACGCACTCTGGCCCCGCTTCGGGATCGCCTGGAAGCCGGGCGAGCCCCTCGACCTCCCGGCGCTGTTTGGCAACTCGAACCCGGTCTATCTGGAGATCGGCTTCGGCAACGGCGAGTCGCTCGCCGAGTTGGCGTCGCGTCACCCGCAACGCAACTACCTCGGCATCGAGGTCCACCGTCCGGGCGTGGGGCACCTGCTGCTTGAAATCGAAAGGCGCGGACTTACCAACCTGCGCGTCTGCCGTCACGACGCCGTCGAGGTCCTAGAGCAGGGCCTCGCACGGGCCAGTCTGGCCGGCGTCTATCTCTTTTTCCCGGACCCCTGGCCCAAACAGCGGCACCACAAACGGCGTATCCTTCAGTCCCGGCTCCTGGCCTCCCTGGCCCGGGTCATCCGGCCCGATGGCATATTTCACGCCGCCACCGATTGGGAGCCCTACGCGCGGCAGATGCTGGCGCTGCTCACCAACGCGGATGATTTGTTCGTGAACCTTGCCGGTCCCGGGGCCTTCCATCCGCGCCCGCAAACGCGGCCCTTGACCAGGTTCGAACAACGCGGGGCGCGTCTTGGGCATCAAGTGCGGGATCTGATCTTCCGCCGCCGCTGACCCGCATATCCTTCAGGATTGCTCGGACCGGCCTGATGCATATCTCCGTCGTCGTACCTACCTTTAACCGTGCCCACACCCTCCCTCGGGCGCTGGATTCGATCCTCCGCCAGAGCCTGCCTGCGACTGAAATCATCGTCGTGGACGACGGCTCCCAAGACGATACCGGGGGTCTGATCCGGCGTCGCTACCCGCAGGTCCGTTACCTGCGGCAGCCGAACGGCGGCGTGAGCAGCGCCCGCAACCGAGGTATCAGCGCAGCGAACGGGGACTGGATCGCCCTTCTCGACTCCGACGATGCCTGGTTGCCCGACAAGCTGGCGGCGCAACGTGCAGCCCTTGGCGAACACCCGGACATCCGGCTCTGCCATACCCAGGAGATCTGGATCCGCCACGGACGCCAGGTGAACCAGATGGACAAGCACGCCAAATCCGGCGGCTACATCTTCCGGGCCTGTCTGCCCCGATGCGTTATCTCCCCCTCCGCCACCCTCCTGCATCGCTCACTCTTCGACGAACTGGGCATCTTCGATGAGGATCTGCCCGCTTGCGAGGACTATGACCTCTGGCTACGCATCTGTGCCACGGAGCCGGTCGCCTTCGTCCCGGTGCCCCAGATCCGCAAGTACGGCGGTCACGTGGATCAACTGTCGCGCAAACACTGGGGGATGGACCGCTTTCGCATCCGGGCACTGGAGAAGATCATCGGCTTGGGTCGGCTGGATGCGGGGGATCGGGCCGCCGCCTGTGCCATGCTCGTTCGGAAGGCGGGGATCCTCGCCGCCGGGGCCCGCAAACGCGGGCATACCGCACGAGCCGCCTATTACGAAGCCAAACAACAAGCATTTGGATGATTACCTATTCCCTTAGAATATAACCACCTAAGAGTAGTGGTTTTACGCTATTATCGGGTAGTGCCAATGCAATCGATTTATTTCCCCAACTACATTGGAGATATCGGAAGCTCCGAGGTGGGGAAAAACCTGGCCATACACTACGAATTGAGGCTAGTGAGATACTATCTTCGAGCTTCCAAGTCTCTCCGATATGCAAACCGACTGCGCGGGCGACATCCTTGAAGTAGGCGTTGAAATCTTCGGCCTCGATACCGCATAGGAGTCGATTCCTTTCCCAAAAGGAACGTGGTTCATCCTGCTCTACTCGATCAAGAATAAACATGCCAATAATTGACTGGATCGGGCTCGTAGCATACAAAACGGTTAACGTGCCTTGGGGTGCTCGGGGTCGCACTCTCCTAAGTTCCACCTTCTTATGTCCATCAATAATCAATTGCGCAAATGCTGGACGAACGGACAGCCACAATGCTTGGTTCTCCACAGGCACAGGACTCATAATGCGCCCCTATGATATATATCATTGAATGCACCCGAGGGAATTCGAAGCGGAGACTGAAATTGATTCCGTTGCATACCCCAACGTTCTAATATGATTTGAGCTTCATCGAAGCTGATAGGATTATTGAATCGCTCGGAATAAGAGAACAGTAATGCCATTACCTGATCGTCGTTGCGGTTTTTAGTAAGATTCTGTACATCTCTCCATGAGTACACTCCAAATCTCCGAAACCGTGAAAAAAGAGATTTCGCCGAATCAATGATAACTTCATCCAGGTACGAACAGCCGCGAATCGCCTTCGCACCCTGATATTGATGTGACTGCTTGACGTACCATAGAATCCTTCCAGGAGCATTGATGCCGCACTGGCGGGCTGAGCGATAGTAGGCATTGGTTTTCCGGAATATAAGCTCTGGCTTTGCTTTAAAGATTCCCTGTACCGCCAGATCATCGTCGAATAGCTGAGCAGCCCACACACTTTCTATGGGGACAATGTAGCAGGGAAGCGAGATGTCCTTGACTTTGAGAGGTCTAAGCAGCTTTTCTGCTTGCGATATGGTAAGATCATCGCTCTCGCGAGAGAATATGTCTGAAAGCTGTTGAACGAAATCGGTTAAACCAGGAATAGTTCCTTTGATAGATACTGTCGCCTCCCGAATAAGATCACTGATCATTTGTTTCTCAACGATCCCTTGAATGCTTAACTTAAGTTTAAGAGATTTATCGCCAACTAAGGCAAAACCCATATCATTGTACATTTCGGCTACGGCGGGACTAAAGTTATCATCATCGATGACACACAAATTGGTACTACGCCTGACAGATTCAAGTATGGCCTCCTCAAGTAATTGGCATGCCAACGTCTTTGCATCTCGTCCCTTGCTGACTCTGCAGATACGAAGAAATGCATTGGATAAATCCTGCAAGTCGAGACCGAGTAGCGCGATCGGCTGCCCTTGTTGGTTACGAATAACACGGACAAAAGAGTTTTGAGGGTTTGCCAACAAATTGGTAAGGGTTGATTGAAATTGCTGTCGCTTTTCCCCAGCTTCATAGTTAAGGAAATATTCCTGCATTTCCTGGATCTTAATCTCAGTACCAGGATCACTGGTATAATAGGAACCTCTAAGCAAAGCTGGTCGATACTCCACTTCTCTCAATAATGAGTCTATTCGTGTGACGAACTCTGCAGGTGTGAGGACTGAGAGGCCTAACACTTCCGTTTGATCCAATGCGATTTGAAGTAATTCCTGATCCTGTGTGACGAAAAAATCAGCGGCACCGGATGCCGCACGCGCAAGCTGCCGCCGGTCCGAGGCAATACTTTGATTTAATGCTCTGCCAAGGTTCTTTTCCAAAACGTCCATTATGCGGGAAAACTCTGAATCGTCTGTTGGAAGCTCCGAAAACATCCTCTGTGCAAGATTCCGTTGATGCTCACGCTCTTCTGGATTCTCGCAACGGGCGATTTCATTCAGGAGCTCGGTGGTCACCGTGTATCGCACTTCCGGTAATATCCAATCTGCCGACATAGCGGCAATCTCGTCATCACCTTCACGGGATTCATCAATGAAATTGAAAAATACGCTCGCATCGAGCGCCACGGTCGGCCTCACATCGTTTTCCCGTCTGTCGATGACACTCAGCAGGTCGGAATGCCCGTGGTCGAACCACCAATAATTCAGAATCGTTATCCCAATTCCACGACCTTGACGTTCTTTTCGATAGACGAATCCCAATCGTGGCCACATCTTTGTTGCCGGAAAATCGCGTCTGCACCAAAGTCCAATCCCCCGCCTGGATGCCGTGCGATGCTTCAGTGCATCGACCAGACGTTCCGCAACACCAGCTCTGCGAACTTTCGGGTCCACACAAAGATGAGTTAATGCAATTCGGTTGTAGCTAGGCACTTCGCGGTATAATAAATAGCCTAGACATTTCTCAGGATCTCTGGAATCAATAGCAACGAGAATGGTTCCCTTTTCAGCATAATCTTCGAAGGCACCCATCGGAAATGGACCGAGTGTGCTACGATTCTTCCCCCACAGCGACTTAACTTGCTCAAGGAGATTTTTGTGTCCACCGATCTCTTTAATATCCACCATTACAGGTTCCTGATGAGAGCGTTTTTTCAGTTATCTACTGCCCGCTTGTTATTGTAGGTCGGGATGTGGAAGAAAGAGCTTAAGAATCACGCGAATCCGAGCGATTCGTAGTTTTTCCTCTTGCTTGCTGACCGATTACGCTCGACTCGATGGCATCGGACTTACCCCCCTTCCTCCGCCCACTGCTCCGGGGTAAAAGTTTTGATGGACAAGGCATGGAGCTCGCCGCTCTCGATCTGGGGCCGAACGGTAGTCATGACCAGGCGTTGCCTTTGGATAGGGAGCTTGCCCACGAAGCGGTCGCTGACCACCACCGCCTCGAAATGGCTGCCGTCGCCGGTCACCTCGACCCGCGCGCCGGGCATGCCGTTTCGTATCAGTGTCGCAACTGCCTCTGTTTCCATTATCTCCCCCTTTCTCAACGATTTTGCCCGACGCTGCGGTGATACGCATCAAATCTCCCGGGTCGCCAGAAACCGAATCTCCGGCCACCGCTCCTGGGTGAGATTCAGGTTGACCCGGGTCGGAGCCAGATAGACGAGCTGCCCGGTCCCGTCCTCCGCCAGGTTCTCGTAGGTCTTGTCCCGAAACCGCACGAGCAGGTCTTCATCCCCGCAATCGACCCACCTGGCGGTCCGGACCCTTACCGGCTCCACAATTGCCTCCACGCCATACTCGTCCTTGAGTCGATAGGCAGCCACGTCGAACTGGAGCACCCCCACGGCCCCCAGGATCATGTCATTGTTCTTGAGCGGTCGAAACACCTGGGTGGCACCTTCCTCGCTGAGCTGGAGCACACCCTTGTGCAGGGCCTTCATACGCAGGGGGTCCTTGAGCACCAGGCGGCGGAACAACTCCGGGGCAAAGAAGGGGATACCCCCGTACTTCAAATCCTCCCCTTCGGTAAAGGTATCCCCGACCTGGATGGTCCCATGGTTGTGCAGACCGATGATGTCGCCGGGCCAGGCCTCCTCGACATGGCGGCGCTCGTCCGCCTGAAAGGTGATGGCATCGGCTACCTGGACCCACCTGCCGGTACGCACGTGGCGCAGCTTCATCCCCTTCCTGTAACTACCGGAGCAGACCCGCAGGAAGGCAATGCGATCGCGATGGGCCGGGTCCATGTTGGCCTGGATCTTGAAAACAAAGCCGGTGAACTTCTCCTCGGAGGGCGCGACCTCCCGCTGCAGGGCTACTCTGGGCCGGGGCGGCGGTGCGTACCCGACGCAGGCGTCGAGCAGCTCCTTGACCCCGAAGTTGTTGATGGCCGAGCCGAAAAAGACGGGGGTCTGGTTCCCCGCCCGATAGGCCTCCGGCTCCAGCGGGTGGCTCGCCCCCTGAATCAGCGCCAGCTCCTCGCGCAACTCCGCGGCCTGATCTCCCAACCACTCGTCCATGCGTGGATTGTCGATCCCCGCGATGACCTCGCCGGCGGTGATCTTGCCGCCGTGACGGGCGCTGAACAGGTGGGTCCGATCCGTTCGCAGATCATAGACGCCCAGGAACCGCTTGCCGATGCCGATGGGCCAGGTCACGGGAGCACACTGGATCTTCAGCACCTGCTCGATCTCGTCCAGGATCTCGAGGGCGTCCCGGCCCTCCCGGTCGAGCTTGTTGACAAAGGTGAGGATGGGGGTATCCCGCAGCCGGCACACCTCCATGAGCTTGATGGTGCGTTCCTCCACGCCCTTGGCCACATCGATCACCATCAGGGCGGAGTCCACGGCCGTGAGGGTGCGGTAGGTATCTTCGGAGAAATCCTCGTGGCCCGGCGTATCCAGCAGGTTGACGGTGGCCTCACCGTAGGGGAATTGCATCACCGAAGAGGTCACCGAGATGCCGCGTTGCTTCTCCAACGCCATCCAGTCGGAAGTCGCATGGCGCGCGGCCTTGCGGCCCTTGACGGTACCCGCCAGCTGGATGGCACCGCCGAAGAGCAGTAGCTTCTCCGTCAGGGTCGTCTTACCCGCGTCCGGGTGGGAAATGATGGCAAAGGTACGCCGCTTGGACAGTTGCGCTTCGAGACGGGTCATAGGACAGCTGAACCTCCGGGAAAGGATGCGGATTGTACCCTATCCCGTCGCCCATGGATTTTGCGGAAAGCAAGGGGCGTCTGTCTCGTGCCCGGGATCAGGATCTGGAGGAGAGGCTGAACGGGGTATGCTCAATATGTAGTGGTCGTGTAATTCTCCTATTCGGAAAAGAGAAGGGTTCGGCAGGAAATTCGTCACTACACATTAAGCACTACCCTGAACGGTTATATATGATAGGGTCTAGATAACTTTAGCCTCTGCAACCGCATGCTAAGGTTATGTTATGCAAGGGAAAAACAGGTATTTCAG
>NZ_FLUY01000823.1 GCF_900092655.1 Candidatus Thiosymbion oneisti | reverse complement strand
TCGATGAGCATTCATTTTGGACTGGCGTGATTTTACCCTCGCTTAGCTCACCACGCAGGCAATTTTGCAAGGTGCCCT
>NZ_FLUY01000225.1 GCF_900092655.1 Candidatus Thiosymbion oneisti | reverse complement strand
CTCATTCCGGAAGCTGTAGCCCAGAAAATCGACCCTCGCTCCGGTCTCCGTCAGCCTGATCGTGCGGGTTTTCCCACGCTTGATCTCCAGTCCCATCCACCCTT
>NZ_FLUY01000402.1 GCF_900092655.1 Candidatus Thiosymbion oneisti | reverse complement strand
AACCCTCTCCCGGCGGGAGAGGGGGCATAGCGGCCAGTGCTGTTGGTCATGTTATAACTTAGATATTAACCACTACCCGCTCCCACACCAATTCGGCGATATGCTTTACCTGCGGTCCGCTCCCTCGGCGCCGGAAGGTGCCTTCCAGATTCATGAGGCAACCGCAGTCCTGGCCCACCAGCAGGGGGGCACCGGTAGCGGCGACGGCGGCGGTCTTGTCCGCGGCCATGGCGGCGGAGAGCTGCGGCTCCTTGACCGCGAAGGTCCCGCCGAAGCCGCAGCACTCGTCGGCATGGTCGGGCTCCAGGACGCGGACGTTGGCGAGGCGGTCGAGCAGCTCCCGGGCCGCATCCGCAACGCCCAGCTCGCGGTGCGCCGAACAGGAGTTATGCAGGACCACAGCCAGCGGCGGTCCCGGAGCCACGGGTCTGAGATCCAGGACCCGCACCAGAAACTCGGTAAACTCATAGACCCGACCGGCCAGGGCCTGGGCGCGGGCCTCATCAGGGGTGCCGGCAAAGAGCCGCGGGTAGTGCACGCGGAACATGCCCGCGCAGGAGGCAGAGGGGACCACCACCGGGATGTCCGCAGGCAAGGCGTCGAGCTGGGCGGCCGCCACCACGCGGGCCTGATCCCGGTAACCGGAATTGTAGGCCGGCTGACCGCAACAGGTCTGACCCTGGGGGTAGCGGACCCGGATGCCCGCCCGCGCAAGCAGCCGCATGGCGGACAGGCCCGCCTGTGGATAGAGCAGATCGATCAGACAGGTCCCGAAGAAGTAGACCGCGTCGGGCTTGCGCATGGCCGGATTATAATCCGGTGCGATCCGGGTTGCTCGTACCCGATCACCGCCTCGGGCGGCAAGACTGCGCGGCCCTGCCTTCCGAACCAGGGTGGCCCACCGGCAATTCTGGAGTGCGGCGGCGACTCCGGATCTGGGTAGTGGTTAAGGTTAAGGCTCTTTATGGATTCCGGACTGCTAACGATCATCGAAGGGATCTCCCGGACGTTTTGGAGTGCGGCGGCCACTTCACCCCGATGCTTACCGGAACCTACAGCGCTAGGCATAAGCCGGGGGTCGGCAAGTGGCACGATCCTGCCGCCGCTTTGGATTTGGCAAGGTATCCGTCCTCAGCAAAGGTGTTGCGGCCAGGGGAAAGCGCCGTCGCCGCGGCGCGGGTGGAACCGAAGGGCCCGGATTCCCGGCCAACG
>NZ_FLUY01000337.1 GCF_900092655.1 Candidatus Thiosymbion oneisti | reverse complement strand
CCACGCTGGAGCGTGGGAGCCAGAGGCTGATTTGTGGGGATACTTCAGGGTCAAAGGGCGAAGATCAGTGCCTTTTGCGACACCCTCCTGGGGCGGTAGGCAGGCGCTCACCGCACCATTGATGCGGTTCGCTCCGGCCCCGTCCCTGGGGCCGACGCTCACCACATCCTACGTCTACCATGAAAGCTGGCAAAAAGCCCGCCTAGAAACCGCAAACGCCGCAGATGAGCGATCTGACCCATTTCAATGAATCCGGAGCGGCCCACATGGTGGACGTGGGCGCTAAGGATGTCACCCATCGCATAGCCGTGGCCGAGGGTCTGATCCGCATGGAGCCGGAGACCCTGGCCTTGATCCGCAGTGGCGGCCACAAGAAGGGCGATGTGCTGGCAATCGCGCGGATCGCCGGCATCATGGGGGCCAAGCGGACCGCCGATCTAGTGCCCCTGTGTCACCCCTTGGCCTTGACCAAGATCGCAATCGACCTCGAACCCCTCACCGAGAAACCGGCGGTCCATTGCCGCGCGGTGGTGGAGACCCGGGGCCGGACCGGGGTCGAGATGGAGGCCCTGTGTGCGGTACAGATAAGCCTGCTGACGATCTACGACATGTGCAAGGCTGTGGACCGGGGCATGTGCATCGAGTCCGTCCGTTTGCTCGAGAAAGCGGGAGGTAGATCCGGTCACTGGCGGCGTGGGGCCTGACAGTTAAGAGATTCAAGCCATATCATTTAGCCGACTAGATTGCGGTTATGGTGGGGACGCCTCTTTTTTAGCCGCAAATCAACGCAAATCAGGGCCGATTCAATTTGCGTCCATTTGCGTTGATTTGCGGCTAACTCTTCCGTGAGGATTCTGCTCGCTCAATGCTATCGGTAGTTGAGAGCATCTGTACCGGCCGCTACAAGCGATATGCAGCACGGTGGAAAATCCATGGGCAACGGACAGAATCCCAAGTCTTCCATCAACCCTTTTTACCAGCGTGCCCGCTTTGTTACGGCCGTGGCCGAGATGGATCGAATGCCGCCGGATCAGGGCCGGGAAGTCGCCTTTGCCGGACGTTCCAACGCCGGTAAATCCAGCGCCATCAACACCATCTGCCACCGCCGGCAGCTCGCCAGGACCAGTAAGACACCGGGGCGGACCCAGCAAGTGGTCTTTTTTGCGCTGGACGAAACCCGACGCCTGGTGGATCTGCCCGGATACGGTTACGCCAAGGTCTCCGAGGCGGTGAAGCTCCAGTGGCAACGGCTGATGGCGTCCTATCTCGAACGGCGGCGGTCCTTGGCCGGACTCGTGGTGGTCATGGACATCCGCCATCCGTTGACGGCATTCGATCGGCAGATGCTCGAATGGGGCCGGCGGGCGGAGCTGGAGCTGCTCCTGCTGCTGACCAAGAGCGACAAGCTCAAGCGCAGTGCGGCACACGCCGAGTTAGACCGGGTCGCAAAGGCCGTCGCCGCCGACGGAAGGCACATCCGGGTCGAGCTCTTCTCGGCCCAAACCCGCTCAGGGACCGAGCCGGTCCACAGCGTGCTGGACCGATGGCTTGGGGTCGGGGATTAGCAATTTTCGTCAAATGACAGGCCATTGTTTTCTTGAGCCGATCTCACTCTTCCTAAGAGGCTGTCTAAAAACTAAGCCATTGATTTTAATCCGGTAGGCTGGGTCGAGGGACGCAACCTAAGCAAACCAGGCTTGTTCGTAAACGCCGGGTTTCGTTCCTCAACCCAGCCGACTCCCCGACTCTGGCCTACGGCCCTTTTTTAGACAGCCTCTAAACCCGAAGAACGATTATCTAAAGGGCACCTTGAAAGATAGGTGTTTTCGCCGATCAATTGACTCTAACCTATTGATTAATCAGGTATTTCGTTGACGAATACCATATTTTTCAAGGTGCCCTAAAATTATTCACTTTAGGGTTATATTGAGGATAGGAAAAATTATCCGGTGGCCTCTCATAAGGCTGCGGGACAGCCCGCCCCTCTCCCGCCGAGGGTGTCGCAAAAGCCCGCGTAGGGCGGATAAGCTTGCGCCATCCGCCGTATGCCAGCCACATCTGTCGGGTGGCGGCCATCCCTGGTC
>NZ_FLUY01000735.1 GCF_900092655.1 Candidatus Thiosymbion oneisti | reverse complement strand
TTTCCCGAAAGCGGTGGGATGAAGTTACCATATTCCACGCTGAATTCCATATCACGTGGGACTGAGGAGAAAGATTTTCGGCTGGATTATGGAAATTATGTTGCTCTATCCCTGATGCTCTGAAAATCCGGTAATACTTTCACAGTCTCTCCAGCGTGGGAACGCCGTTGTGTTCGCTCCAGCGGACTCAGCTCCTCTGTGCTGATAGGCGTTGGCGGTTAGCCTACCGAGGGGCTTAATCGACGCTGGAGCATAGATCCCTCCTCCGTCGGGACAAGGTCTGCTCCCACGCTGGAGCGTGGGGAGCCAGCCGAAGACTCAACGATGGGGCTCTGAGGCTCGACGATGAGGCTCCGAGACTCAACGATGAGGCTCTGAGGTTCAACGATGAGGCTCCGAGACTCAGCGATGAGGTTCTGAGGTTCAACGACGAGGTTCTGAGCTTTGGTGACGAAGCTCTGAACTCCGGTGACGCAGTTCCGAACTCCTGCAACCTGGTATCTTGAAGATCGGTTGGATGTTGGGCACGGGCCATCCCTGGTCCTTTGCCCAACCTACGCGCTTTTTATCCACAGATTACGCAGATTTTCGCCGATTATTTCATCTGCGGAAATCTGTGTAATCTGCGGATTTAAATGTGGTGAGCTGACGTACGCGAACGGCGGGTTGCGGCCATCCATGGCCTTACCCGCCCTACGGGTCTGGGTAGCAAGACGCCAGTGGCCGGGGATCACCGCAGGTGTCATAAATCGCATTCAGCATAAGCGGACAAATTTTCCGCAGGAGTCCTGCCGGCTCAATGTTATCGGTAGTTGTGAGCATCCATACTGGTCGATACGGTTCGCCGCGTTCACCGTATCATCGATGCGGTTCGCGCCATCCGGCAGTGCCATCCTGGAAGGATTTCCCGCGCTCACCGCATCCTACGGTAGTGAAGTGAACGCGAATATCTCTAACTGGTCCGTGCGTCACCCGGTGGGGGTGGTGATGCTGACTCTGGCGGTCATGGTGCTGGGGGCCTTTGCCTTAGGGCGCCTGAACATCGATCTGCTGCCGCGGATCATCTACCCGGACATCCGGGTGCGCATCCTGGACCCCGGCGTCCCCGCCAAGGTCATGGAGGACGAGGTCACGCGCCAACTGGAAGAGCAGTTGGCGATCACCGAAGGGGCCATCGCCGTCCAATCCCAGACCCAGGAGGGGCGCAGCGCCGTGGATCTGTCGTTCGCCTACGGCACCGACGTGGACCAGGCCCTGCAGGATGCCAGCTCCCGGCTCGACCGGGCCAAGCGTTTCCTGCCGGACGATATCGAGCCGCCGATCATCTACAAACGGGATCCCTTCCAGCTGCCGGTGGCGGAGTATGTGGTGAGCTCTCCTCTGCTGGACCCGGTGGAGCTGCGGGCCTGGGTGGACTACGACCTGAGCCGGGCCCTGCTCAACCTGGACGGGGTGGCCGCGGCCGAGGTGGGGGGCGGGCTCGAACGCGAGATCCGGGTGGACGCCGACCAATATCGGCTGGCCGGCCTGGAGCTGGACGTGCTGGATCTCGAGCAGGTCCTGCGCCAGGCCAATCAGGATATCCCGGCCGGTCGCCTGCGGATGACCGAGGGGGAGCTCAGCGGCCGCACCCAAGGCCGTTTCACCAGCGTGGAGGAGCTGTTGGATCTACCCCTGCCTGGCGAGGACCGTGACGACCCCCTGTCGCTGGTGCGCCTGGGGGAGGTCGCCCGGATCATCGACGGGGCGGCCGAGGAGCGTCTGCGCATCCGCCTGGACGGCCAGCCGGGCATCAAGCTGTCCATCCAGAAACAGCCCCTTGCCAATACGGTGGCGGTGGTCGACCGGGTCGAGCAGGAACTCGACCGGTTGCGGGAGCAGGGACAGATCCCGCCGGACATCGCCATCGCGCAGGTCGACGACCAGGCCCGCTATATCCGCCGCGCCCTGAACAATGCGGTCACCGCGGCCGCTGGCGGCGCCTTGCTGGCCATGGCCGTGGTCTATCTGTTTCTGGGCAGCCTGCGCCGGACCCTGATCATCGGCAGCGCCATCCCTATCGCGGTGCTGGTCACCTTTATCCTGATGGCCGCCTTCGGGCTTACCTTCAACATCATGACCTTGGGCGGCCTGGCGCTGGGCATCGGCATGCTGGTGGACAATACCATCGTCATGCTCGAGAACCTCTACCGCCACCAGCGCCGGGGGGAGTCCCCGGAGCAGGCCGCGGACGGGGCAAGCCGGGAGGTCACGGGCGCCATCGTCGCCGCCACCTCCACCAATCTGGCGGCGGTGCTTCCTTTCCTGTTCGTCGGCGGCTTGATCGGGCTGCTGTTCCGCGAGCTCATCTTCACCATCTCTGCCGCCATCCTCGCCTCCATGCTGGTGGCCCTGACCCTGGTGCCCGCCCTGGCCGGCCGGGTGCCGGTGCACCGGGAGGGCCCCGCGCGGCGGCTGGTGGACCGGATGTTCCAGACCGCTCAGGACGGCTATGGCCGCCTGTTGGAGCGGCTGCTGCCGATCCACTGGCTGGTCATCGTCATCTGTGTGGCCGGCCTGGCCCTGACCGTTCCCTGGCTGCGCGAGGCCAAGCAGATCTTTCTGCCCAAGCTGGACGAGGGCGATGTGCGCATCAGTCTCACCGCCGACAGCGGCATCAACCTCGACCAGATGGACGCCCTGGCCCGGCGGGTCGAGAATCTGGTCGCCCACCAGCCGGAGGTCCAGACTATCTTTACCACCGTCGGCGGCTTCATCTTCGGACGTTCTCAATTTGAGTCGACGCATCGGGCGAGTCTCCAGATCCAGCTGCGACCCCCGGCGGAACGGGAGATCAGCAGTAACCACTGGATCGCCCGCATGCGGACCCTGCTCGACGCCGAGCGCATCCCCGGGCTTCGGGTGTATATGTACACCCGAGGCATCCGCGGCATCCGCCTTAACCGCGGGGACGACGACCTGAGCCTGCGCATCAAGGGCCCCCGGCTGGCGACCCTGGAGACACTCGGCGACCAGGTCGTGGAGCGTTTGCAAAAGATCGAGGGCCTGCGCAATGTCCGCCACTCCAACCAGGATTTGACCCAGGAGCTGTCCATCCGGCTGGACCGGGAACGGGCCGCCGGCTACGGCCTGGATGTGGAAGACGTGGGCAAGGTGCTGGGTTTCGCCCTCGGGGGCCAGGTGGTCACCGATTTCATCGCCGAGGATCGCCGCATCGATGTCCTGCTGCGTCTCGACCGGGGCGATGTGGGGAGCCTGGGGGCGCTCGAATCCATCCTGCTGTTCAGCAAGACGCCACCCCGGGTCCCTATCCGCCTCGGGGATATTGCCCAGGTCGCGATCCTGCCCCAACCCTCCGTCATTATGCGCGACCGCCAGCAACGAATGGTGGAGGTCACCGCCTCCCTGGGTGCGGAGCTGAGTCTGGCAGAGGCCCTGGAACGCGCCCTGGCGGCCACCGCAGCGCTGGAGCTGCCCCCCGGCTACAGCCTCTACGAGGCAGGTAGCCTGGAGACCCTGCAGGAAGGCCAAGATTTGGGCCGGCTGCTGCTGGGGTTGGCCCTGTTTCTGGTGCTGGTCGTCATGGCTGTGCAATACGAGTCCTTGCGCAACCCCTTTATCATCCTGCTCAGCGTGCCCTTTGCCCTCATCGGCGTCGTCCTGGGGTTACAGTGGACCGGGTTGCCGCTGTCCATGCCTGTGTGGTTGGGGCTCATCATGCTGGCGGGGATCCTGGTCAACAACGCCATCGTGTTGGTGGAGTTCATCGAGATCCAGCGCCGCCAGGGCGCCGACAAGCTCCAGGCCATCGTCGCATCCGCCCGCCTGCGCCTGCGTCCCATCCTCATGACCACCCTGACGACCGTGGTGGGCCTGCTGCCCCTGGCCCTGGCCTTGGGCGAAGGCTCGGAGCTGCTGCAACCCCTGGCGGTGACCATCGTCTCCGGGCTCCTGTTCTCGACCCTGGTGTCGCTGGTGTTGGTGCCCTTGGTCTATCGGTTGTTGGGGGCCAGGTGAGCTGACCTTAACGCGGTGGTCGCTGTTCCGAGCGGCCGTGCAGCACTGCTTGAGGCAGGTACTAGGGAGTGGGTTCGTGCTATCTTTTGTTCCTTAATTCACCAAAATTTTGCCGGTGAAGTTCTGTCATGGAGCTGCCTAATGAGACGAATGGCGGGGACTGAGTTGTGACAACACAGTCTGACTTTGATTTCTGGCGGTATGCGACGCTGCGGCCTTACGGCAGCAGTATGATGACCCCCCTGGCGGCACTGTGGCTCGCCTTCTCTTTCGTCATCATCTTGCTGATGTCGCTGGTGGAGGGCACGGTCTGGGCGACCGTGAGTCAGTATTTCGTGCCGCAAAGCATACGCTGGTTGGCGGTGATTCTGGCCCCGCTGTTCTTTGTCGGCATTTTTGCCGTCATCTGGATCGTCGATGTCTCCTTCATCACCTCCGAAAAACCTTTTCGGTCCACCAGTCGGCCCGCCTGGTCGAGTGCTTCCGATGTAACAGGACTCAGGGCCCGGACCTCCGATGCCCCTCGGTTCGAAACCCTGCGCTGGTGGTTTGGCGTCGCCGTGCGCCTCGCTATCGTATTCATCTCCTTGCTCATCACGGCGCCCTTCCTGACCCAGGTGATCCGCTCCGATGAGATCCGAGATGTCTACCAGGCCGAGGTCGCCGCCAAGCGCGCAGCCAAGGAGCAGGAGCTGGTCCGCCTCCAGGACCAGGCTATCGAAGCAGCCAAATCACGGCGTGAACAACTGGACAAAGAGCGGCAGGCGCTTGAGAAAGAGGCGGATACGATCAGGCAAGACAGGGCCCCGACCATTAAAGACTACGAGCGTGAAGCCGCGGCCTATCAGCAGGAATTCGAGGACGAACGGGCCGGAGTCGGGGGACGCCGCCCCGGCATCGGATCCAAGGCGCGGGAGGCCCTGGCTGCGGTCGAGGCGGCGCGTGCGCAAGCCAGATACCTCCGCGCTGAACGCGACCGAGCGCTGGCGCCCATCACGGAGGATCTGGCCGGGAAACGCGAATCCTTGGGCGCGATCGACCGGCAGATCGCCGACCTCACAGCGAAACGCCAGAAGATCCAGGCCGAATCCACCGCTCTGTCTTTACCCGCGTTTGCGCGAGGTTACGACCTGGATATTCCTGCGGACACCATCGGCACCCGAGTGCGCATCCTGGAGACCTTGCGCCAGGAGGATCGCAGGCTGGCCCAAGGTGCCTTGGACCATTTCAAGACCATCGAGGGTCTGTCCCAGGCCCTGCTCGGTATCCTTTTCCTGTCCCTGATCGCGCTCAAGATATTCGAGCCCCGGGCGGTCCGCTGCTATCTCAACGACACTCTGCAACAGCAGTGGCGGCACTACCGGAACGGGTATTACAGCGATATCCCGGGGTTTGCATCCGAGACCGGCAAGCAGCTGCTCGATCCCGTGAGCTTTGCCGATGCCTACCTGAACACTGACCCCTTGTCCTGGCGCCGCCAGGCGCAGCTCGACCACCTGCGACAGGAGCAAGAAATCCGGAAGCTGGAGCTGGAGGAGCGGCGGGTAAAGGGTCGAGCCGACCTCGAGCACTACAAGCGGACATTGGGGCATGAGTTAGAAGAGGAAAAGGACCGGCGGCTCCATAAGCTGGAGCAGGAAAAACATGCGGTCGAGAACGAGTATCGGGAGCAGATTCGCCGTGCCAAGGCCGAGACCGACCGGATGCGCGGAGAGGCCGAGGCCAGGGTCGCGGCGAAGATCGCCGAGATCGAATCTACCCAGGCCGCGGCCCAGCAAGGCCTTGAGCTGGAAAGGCAGGAAGCGCAGATAAAAATCCGCGGCATGGAGCAGCGCAACCAGAGGCTTCAGAAACGCATCGACCTACTGATCGCTGAACAGGAAGCCAAGATCGAGGCGAGTAAAAGCGGGATCAAGCGCCGATGGTGGTAAATCTTTAGGTTTGATAGTCCCGGAAGACTTCAATCCGCCGAACAGCGCAGCGACCCAACCTACCCTCGTATCATTTAAAGATTGGCCCTTTATGGATTCCGGACTGCTTTGGAGTGCGCCGGCAAAGCGGCGCGACCGCATCGAACCTCAGCGACGGGGG
>NZ_FLUY01001723.1 GCF_900092655.1 Candidatus Thiosymbion oneisti | reverse complement strand
ACCGCAAGAGTCTGGCCATCGATAAGGAACTGGGGCACAAGGAAGGCATGGCCAACCAGTACGGCAACCTGGGCAATGTCTATCAAACCCGCGGCGAGCTGGATCAGGCCGAAGCCATGTACCGCAAGAGTCTGGCCATCGATAAGGAACTGGGGCACAAGGAAGGCATGGCCAACCAGTACGGCAACCTG
>NZ_FLUY01000148.1 GCF_900092655.1 Candidatus Thiosymbion oneisti | reverse complement strand
GCGGTGCAACTGAAACGGATACCCAAGGCGACTGGGGGGCAACGCCCGTTAGGCCTCCCCGCGGTCCGTGAACGGGTGGTGCAAAGGCAGCCAAGCGGGTGTTAGAGCCGATCTTCGAGGCGGACTGGGTGCCCGTCTCCTTTGGTTTTCGGCCTGGCCGCT
>NZ_FLUY01000224.1 GCF_900092655.1 Candidatus Thiosymbion oneisti | reverse complement strand
CGGCGTATAACTTGCTGTTATTGTTGAGAAAAGGCTACCTGTTCCGTCATCGGTCATCGTGCTACCGACTGTCGTCCCCTTCGACCAGTCTGGAATCCATAAAGAGCCTAATTTTATTGATTTTTCTGGCTCCCACGCTCCAGCGTGGGAGCAAGTCCGGATCTGGTGCGTTTGCCCACCGCGCCGGGGAGTCGAGGCGCTCCGGTTTCATCAGCCTTTCAGCGCGATGCGCCGGTGCTCGATGACCTCCCGGTCGAAGACCCCCAGGCCGAGGGCGGAGGCGAGCTCGATGTGCTGGGGTTGGCGGTAGCTGTGGATCCGGTAGCCATCCTTGTCGGTCGGCTGGCGAAAGTGGGTCTGGGCCACGACGGGCATTTCCTTCTCGACGCGCTTCGCATCGACCACATCCCAGCCGATGCGGTCGAGAGCGACGGGGTCCGTGGCAAAGTAGAGCGTCTTGTGGCTCCAGGTCGCGTTCATCGCCGCACCGGGTCCGCCCTCGAACACCGCCTTGGTTCCGTCGAGGATGTGCAGAACCACCTTGGAGCGGATCTCGGGCATCGAGCAGATGGCCGGGATGAACGTGTTGCAGGCGTTGGTGGTCGGCGTCGCGTGGCTGCGGGCGACGTTGTTGACGAAGCCGTGCGACATGTTCTTCAGGGCCAGCGTCACCCCTGCGGAGGCGTGGTCCTTGACGACCGGGAGGTTGACGATCTTGTTGACCTTGCGGGAGACGACGAGGCAAAGGTGCGAGCGTCGCGTCCGATCGTCCTTCGGATCGTGATGCCCCACCGAGACCAGATCCATCTCGCGGTAGACGTCGGGGTCGTACCCCTCGATAGCGAGCTGTACGGTATCGTAGTCGTCCACCGCGGCGTCCCAGCGCACACCGTCGGGCAGGTTCTTGACGTAGCCGGCGCGGCGGAACTGCCGGCGGTAGCGGTCGAAGACGATGATGTCCGCGGGCTTGACGCCCGCGCTCTTCAGCCCCGCGACGACCTCGTGGACTAGCTCGTGGCTGGAGATCGCCCGCGGCGCACCGACCGGGTTCACCTTGACACCGACCACATCGCCCGGCTCGAAGAAGAGCCTCCAGGCGTCGGTCGCGTCGGGCACTCCGGCGAGCTCGCGCATACCCCGATCGACCATCTTGCGCACCGGCTCCCTCTGCACGCGTCGGTTGACGACCGAACCGGGGTGGTACACCTCGACGACTCGACCGGGGAATGGACCGGGGATGCCGAGTCCCTTCTCCTTGCCACCGACGGTGGCCGACTTGTCAGGCCGACGGCTGTTCGGGCTGTTCTCACCGCCCGCGAGGAGCGCCGGACTCAGGGCGCCGACGAGGACCGCCCGCGTGAAGGCTCTCCGAGTCAAACAGTATTTCCACGCCTCGTGAGTTCCCATGCTCCGCTCCTTTGCCTATCGGGATAGGGCTCCGGAAAAAGAGTCCTGATCTTTTTTCGGTAGTGGTAAACCTATAAGTGAAAAAGTAGCGCGATTCATCTTTTTGATCCCCTCTCCCCAACCCCTCTCCCGGCGGGAGAGGGGACATA
>NZ_FLUY01000161.1 GCF_900092655.1 Candidatus Thiosymbion oneisti | reverse complement strand
AACGCCTGGCTCTTGAAACGGCCCTCCCAAAAACGCCCCTTCACCCCATCCTCCGCATTGGCCCGGCGGGCGATGTGTTCGTTGAGGGTACGCATGAACCAGGACAAATCGTGTAACCGCTCCCGATAGACCGCGGCAAGTTCCTCAACCTTAGCAATCTCCGTCTGGGTCATTTTCGCTCGCGACTCAGAGAGATACCGCGTCACCAGTAGCGGCCCGGTGAAGAGCGCCGTCCAGCGTTTCAGGACCTCCTCTATCGACCACTCCGAGGCCCGTTCCCGGTCGATGCGTACCACGATGTGATA
>NZ_FLUY01000396.1 GCF_900092655.1 Candidatus Thiosymbion oneisti | reverse complement strand
GTCGAGCGCCCGAACGCGGTTGGTTTCGCTGACCTAGAGGGCGTTCTCAATTGAGCTGAATCCTCATGAAAATCAAGCACATCAGGCCCATGCAGCAGCGGCTACGAGTTTC
>NZ_FLUY01001341.1 GCF_900092655.1 Candidatus Thiosymbion oneisti | reverse complement strand
CTCATTGCAAAGTTCCAATCGGACAGGATTCACAGGATTTTCAGGATTAACAAGATTCTTTATTTTTGTAGGGAACGGC
>NZ_FLUY01000244.1 GCF_900092655.1 Candidatus Thiosymbion oneisti | reverse complement strand
CGTTGGCCGGGAATCCGGGCCCTTCGGTTCCACCCGCGCCGCGGCGACGGCGCTTTCCCCTGGCCGCAACACCTTTGTTGGGAACGGATACCTTGCCACATCCAAAGCGGCGGCAGGATGGTGCCACTTGGCCGATCCCCGGCTTATGCTTAGGGCTGGAGGTTCCGGTAAGCATCGGGGTGAAGTGGCCGCCGCACTCCAAAACGTCCGGTGGTACCCTTCCATGACCCTTGGCAGTCCGGAATCCATAAAGAGCCTAAAAATTTACCACTACCCATTTGCGGCAAAGGTTGTGGTAAATTTTTAACTGATTAAACTTTAATCACTACCAAAAGTTGAACATGACCTGGAGGTAGACCATGCGTAATCTCACGCTGAAGATCCTGGTGGCAGTGGCGGCCCTGATATGGGCTGGAAGCGGGGCCAGCCAGGGGCCTATCAAAGAATTCGTGCGGCAAGTTCCCATTGACAGCCTACCCTACGCGGAAGCGAGCGAGTACGACGCCTCCGTGGTGCCCACCTTGCTGAAGATGCTGAAGGATCCCAGGGAGCAGGACTATTGGTCCAACATCGTCGCCACTCTCGGGATAATCGGCGATGAAAGGGCTGTGGAGCCGATGATCGCGTTTATCGAGAGACTCGATGAGGGTACGCTGAATCGGAGCCAGCGCAGGGCCAAGACGAGCGCCATGATGGCACTCGGGTATCTGGTCAATAAATCCGGGAATCGCAGGGCCCTCGATTACCTGATAACGAACCTGACCCTTCCGGTACGGACCGAGGGTTTTCTTGCTGAGCAGTTCGGCGCCACGGCGGAGCGCGAGCTGAACAAATACGCGGTCATGGGTCTGGCCGTGTCGGGGAATCGCAAGGCCGCCGAGACGCTGGAGTCGATCCGGAACTCGCCAGAGCTGAGTGACGACCGGGCGGCGCAGGAAATGATCAGCGAGGCGTTGGCTACCAACAAGAAGATCGCCGACAAGGGCCTAGCGGAATACTACCGCACGTCGCAGCCTTAAAAAGCTGTCAAAAAGGGCCATAGGCCAGAGTCGGGAGTAGGCTGGATCGAGGAACGAAACCCGGCATTTACGGGCGCCGGGTCTCGTCCCCTGTCTGCGTCCCTGCCTGTGCGTCCCTGCACGCAGACAGGCAGGGACGCACAGCCAGGCAATCCCTGCTGGAATGACAAAGTGGGAGCCAAACGAACCGGCCTCATAATCCTTAAGTTAATGGCAACGGGCCAGGCCCTGACGCTTTACCGAATGGAAGCTGATCGGAATGCGTAATAATAGTGATAGGGCAGGCGGTGGCTGGTTTATACCTCTCTTTCGCGGGATACATGTGATTTTGGCCGTGATGTTATTGGGGATTATTTACTGGCTCCCACCTATTGATATAAAAGAAGAGCTACGGCCGGAGTGGACTGACAAAAGCCGTGGTATGGTGACTTTTTCGTTCGCAGAGCTGGCGTTTGCGGAGCATGATAAGCTTGTTGCTGAAATAGCCGATAACGCAAAAAGTATGTACGAGTGGTTTCAACTTAAATTTATTTATATCGGTACAGTCTTTGCTGGTGTGTTTTTCAATCTGTACTTCAGGGATCGAGAACTAAAATCCGGTCAAAAGACTGATCAAAATCATGCACAGGTAATAAAAGGTTCAATAATCGGACCGATTGGTTTGGGAGTAATTGCTATTTCTTTGTTCGTATGTGTAGCGGCCGATCTTCATATTAAAGACCGACAAAAAGGGTCGGAGGAGGTCGGATTGTGGATACGTTATTTTATTGAGCCGGTCTTTACGGGCCCCTTGGAAGGGCAATGGATTGGGTGGGAGAAATTTTTGCGTGACGCCGGAGATAAGGGAGTCGAAGATAAGCAGGTGGAACCAAAAAATAAGAAGGGGGAGTTGAAAAAGGAAATCATATCCGGATTACACTTCACAGTGGAGGTAACGCTGTTCAAGTGGATTTCGCTCCACTCGTTGACTTTTCTGGTTTTTATTTTTTATGTCTATGCAATACAGGAGTGGCAATTAAATTGGCTTGACAAAAAGGCGAAGAAGGAGGTGGAGAAAGAAGTGCTGGATAGCACGATGTTCTGGGCGGTATTTTGGCTGATCCATGTTCTGATTCTCGCCCTTGCGACGCTATTTCATACTCTTCCGAATACTTTGCTCTTTAAGAAAGTGGATTTGTTTACTCTTTCCTTCACTCCGAATATTGGTAGTGGTTAAATTTAAATGCGACCTAATGCTTTGAACTCCACCGTTTTGCCATCCCTGGCCCTGGATTCCGGC
>NZ_FLUY01000057.1 GCF_900092655.1 Candidatus Thiosymbion oneisti | reverse complement strand
ATTGCTTTGATGCGGTTCGCGCCTCCGCGTGATGCCATCCTGTAAGACCTGCCGCGCTCACCGCATCCTACGGGCTGCGCTCGTTCCCACGCTCCAGCGTGGGAACGCCATCTTGTCCGCTCCAGCGGACGCAGCTCCTCGGTGCTGATCGGCGTTGGCGGTTAGCCTACCAAGGTGCTTAATCGACGCTGGAGCATCAGATCCCTCCTCCGTCGGGACCAGGTCTGCTCCCACGCTGGAGCCTGGGGAGCCA
>NZ_FLUY01000788.1 GCF_900092655.1 Candidatus Thiosymbion oneisti | reverse complement strand
GACGCTGGAGCGTCTGGATTTGCTCCCACGCTGGAGCGTGGGAGCCAGAGGCTGATTTGTGGGGATACTTCAGGGTCAAAGGGCGAAGATCAGTGCCTTTTG
>NZ_FLUY01001509.1 GCF_900092655.1 Candidatus Thiosymbion oneisti | reverse complement strand
GTCGATTAAGCGCCTCGGTAGGCTAACAGCCAACGCCTATCAGCACCGAGAAGCTGAGTCCGCTGGAGCGGACAAGATGGCGTTCCCACGCTGGAGCGTGGGAACAAGCGCGAAATTTCAGATTTTATATCCTAAAATCAGTATCTTAATTTTTAGACAGCCTCTTAGACCCCTCTCGCCTTTTCGGTTCAACCGGTCTCGCGCAATTGCTTGCGCCGCAGCAGGGCCACTACGCCCAGCACCGCGGAGAGCAGCAGCATCAGACCAAAACCGATGTAAGGATAAGAGTGGGTCGAGAACTGGGCCACTTTGCCGTCGCCGAAGACGGTAGGCATGAAGGGCTTGACCGTGAAGGCGCCCAGGTCGTTCAGGTTGTGGCCGTACCACCAGAGCCAGGCGGCGTAATCGATCACGAAAAACAGCGGCAAGGTGATGGGGACGAGAATCATCAGCCAATAGAGCGGTCCACTGCTCCGGCGCGCGCCCCACAGCAGAAGCAGCATGGCGGCGATAAGACCCCAGAACACAACGTGACCGGCAGCGGACATGGCGCGCCCCATGGGTGCGATCCGGGCCGGGTCGTTGAAATAGCGCCCAAGGCTGGTCTCATAGTGCCACTGCATGGTCTGGGCACCGCTGCCCGTCCAGTCGAGGCGCTCAGCGACCGGACGCCGTTCCTGGGACTTTTCAAAGGCCGAGCGCAGGTTGGCGATCAGACGCGCCTTCTCCGATTGCTCAGCGGCGGCAGTGCTCTTGACCGACTCGGTGGGTTGTTCTCCCTGAGCCACTGCCAGCTCCGCCTTGAGCCGGGCGATCAGGGCCTCGCCGGCGGACAGCCGGTGCTCCTCCCGCACCTCCCCCACATCCTGACCCAAGGTGGTGACCAGCGCGGTCAAATAGCCCGTATTCTGGAAACGCAGCCCATCCTCTCCGTAGTGCGTGAGTCCCATCCAGACCAGGATGCCGGCGCAGCCCACCCCCATGACGATCAGTCGAGTCCTCATCCACGGCATAACGAACCCGATGAGCATCACCCCGAAGAGAGACAGGATAAAGGGTGAGAAGGCACTCTCGACCACCCCCCCGGCGGCGATGGGATACATGCCGATATAGTGGTTGATGGTGTCCATCTCGTGGACGCAGTCCAGGGCTTGCTCCTCCGTGATCTCGGTCTTCCCGACCTTCCTGCAACCGTTGAACACGCCGTTCATGTGGAAATGGATGCGCACCCCGTCCGGGAATGCCTCCGGGGGATAGTTGGGCGCTGTGAGCGACACCCACCAGATGGGGGCGTAGTAGATCGCGGCCAGCAGACCCACGCCCACCAGAGCCAAGGCGAAGAGCAAGGGGGTGCGTTTATCGGAGACCGGGTTGTCGCTCGGGGTTTTCATTAGGGGTGGTACTGCGGTGGATAGGAGTACCCGATTGGCGATGCCCTGCCCCGCCGGCGAGAGACGTTACCGCTGTTATCGGTACTTCGGTAGGGGGAGAAAATCACTCGAAGTCCGGGTTCTGCCAGTCCGCGGATTCGGCAAGCTGGTCCTTCGGTACCGGCTGCCAGGAGACATAGTTGATCACCGCTTGCATGTCCTTGTCGCTGAAGCCCTTGATCTGCTCGACCATGTCCGGGTTGGCGTTGCGGCGTTTGCCGTCGCGGATCCACTCGAACTGGCGCAGCATGTATTTATAGTGCTGGCCGTTGATCCGGGGGAAGAGCTTCTCCTTATCGCCCATCCCCGTCTCGCCGTGGCACTTCACGCAGTTGTCCTTGTAGAGCTTCTCGCCTTGGGCATACTCGGGGGTGTCCGGTCCCCAGGGACCCTTGCCCCACTCGGGGTTCATAGGCAGCTTTTCGATGTAGGCCACCACATCCGCCAAGGCCTGGGCATCCCCGATGGCTTTAGGCAGGGCGAAGGGATACATGGTCGGATTGTCCCGATTTTGGGCACGGATGTCCGACAGCTGCTTGATCAAGACGCCCCGGTGCTGGCCGGCGAGCTGCGGGAAAGTACCGTCCGGAAGCCCCCAGCCCTCAGGAAGGTGACAGGCGGAGCAGACCTCGTAGACATCCATGCCGTTCTCCAGGTCGGGGGTGAGGCCTAGCGCCTTTTCCTGCTCCCCGCCCCCCTCGTTCCAGGCGTAGGCGGTACCCGCCAGGAGGGTGGCCGCGGCAACGACAGCGGCCCGGTTCGCAAATGTCTTCATCGGATACCTCCAAATATGGCAAAGAGCGTGGCCCGTTGGCCGCAGGAATCGGCGTGTCTTGCCCGGCAATACCGGCTCGATGCATCAAAAGTAACAAGCACTGAATGCTGCGTCTTGACCTCCATCAATCTGCAACCGACTGAAAATTTCAACTACTCCAAAGTTGCCAGCCAATCCGCGATGGCCCGCATCTCCTCGTCCGAGACCAGGTGCATGATGCCCTTCATGGCAGCGGTCTGGCCGTGGTTGCGCGCGCCGCTGGCGATGTCCTTCATCTGGTTGTACGCGTAGTCCGCGTTCTGGCCAGCGAGCTTTGGGTAGATCGGCAGGATGGGCGTTTTTGCATCCTTGCCGTGGCAGGCGACACAAGTCTTCTTGACGTAGAGCTCAGCAGCGTCGAGGGCGAAGGCGGATGTCGGAAGGTTTGCGGTGAGGGCGATCAGAACGGCAACGGCGGACTTTTTCAGTGGTTTCATTTCCCAACCTCTCGTTTGCGGCTAACAGCTTGGTTCAGGCGCCCAATGCCGCGTGGCACTGAGCCTGAAAGTTGCTGAGGAGCTGGACCGCGGCAGTGGGTCGCTTGCAGCCAAATGTTAGGCGAATGAGCTGTGAAAAACGACCCATCAATTGAGCCTGGCCCCTTTTCTCCTTTTTCTCGCTTTTTCTTCGCAGTTTGCGTCCGAACGAGCACCTCGTTAGGCATTTAATCAAGTTGATTCTCATCTTTGGGTAGCGAAATCCCCATCGCCTTTGCCCGCTTTTTCCACATGCGCCGAGCGTATTGTTGCATGTCAGCTGTCTTGTCGCTTTCATCCATTATCTCCAACCCGAGTAGGGTTTCCAGGATATCTTCCATGGTGATAATGCCCTCCATGCCTCCGTATTCATCGATGATTACCATGATGTGCGTTCGTTGGTGCAGCACTTCATCAAATGCATCAGATAATGAGGTTTTGTCTGATAATGTATGCAGATCACGTCGATGGGTTTCCAAGGTGCTGTCCGTATTGCCGCGTGCCTGTGCCAGTAACAGATCATCCTTTAGCACAAAGCCGGTTAACACTTCGTCGTCTTCGGCATAAACCGGAATGCGAGAGAAGCGAGAGTCATAGTGTTTATCGAAATACTCGTAGACCGTCAACGATTCGGGTAATGAAAACACAACCGGGCGCGGCGTCATCACATCAGTGACCTGCGTTTCGTGCAGCAGGAACATGTTTTTCAGGATGCGTGATTCTCGCTCTTCCAGTTGACCTTCCTGCTCCCCGAGGTCGGCCATAGCGGCAAACTCTTTGCGGCTGAAGCCTTCAATTTTCATATCTCGAGAAAGACCGCGCGTCAGTAACTCAGACAGCATTACAAAAGGGTACAGCGCCCATACCAGGAACTTGAGCCAGTGCGCCGTCATGCTTGACAGCCCACGCCAGTAAGTCGCGCCCAGTGTTTTAGGGATAATCTCCGAAAATACCAGGATCATCAGCGTCAGGATTGCAGATATCAGTCCCACCCATGTTCTGCCAAACACCACGGCTGCCTGCGCTCCGGCACCAACAGCACCCACTGTGTGGGCTATGGTGTTAAGTGTCAGGATCGCAGCCAGCGGCTTGTTGATATCCCCCTTGAGCTCGCGCAACAGTGTACCCGAGCTTTTGTCTTCCTGTTCAAGTACGCTGATATGAGCCGTAGTAACACTCAGCAGTACGGCCTCTGAAATCGAGCATATAAACGAGAAGAGTAAGGCGATGGCCACATAAACGATGAGTAAGGTCATTCTGGCAAGATAATAGTATTTGGTTGCCTAACGTTTCGCTTCACCGGCGCGAGCCGCGCAGCGGCGAAGTGTCCAAGTGTAAGCGATTGTTAGGCATTTTGTTTCACCATTTCTACCAAAATCCCAACAATCTTGGTAGTGTTTGCAATATGATATTCTTGTAAATCAATACAAGCCGTATTATCCTCGTATTTTAAAAACTTCCATGTATTTCCTGTTGTTACTGCACCGTATATAATTGGTAAATGCAAACCCTCTTTATCGTTGAATATGCTTGATGCATACATTTTTGCTATACATTGCCCTAACCCACCAGCAATATACTCATTTTTTGCTTCAACAACAGTAATGATAGGGGCGCTCATATAAAACTGCTCCTGTGACTTGCTGATAATAAAATCACAAAAACCGGTTAGGCTTTTTTCTTTATCAACATCGAGGTTAACTCCGGAAAAGAAGCTGATTTTATAGTCTCTAAAAAACTTCAGTCCGCCGAAGGCGGATAGAGGTTAAAAACCTCCATCTTCAGATGGATTCTCT
>NZ_FLUY01000934.1 GCF_900092655.1 Candidatus Thiosymbion oneisti | reverse complement strand
GCCAGCGCCAGTGACGCCAGCATCAAGACCAAGAAGCGTTTGGAAACCGAACTCAAGAAGATCGAGCGTGATCTGGATGCCGACCCCCAGTGTCTGGATGCCAACGACGCGCAGGAAAACCAGGCCGGCGACCGGTTGGGTGAAGACCCCACGCTGGCGAGCAAGCGGGATGAGCTCAAGGCGCGCCAGGCCCGCAAACAGGCACAACGCAAGCAGCTCGATGAGCGTGGTGAGACCCAGCGCTCCCGTACCGACCCGGATGCGCGGGCCTTGAACAAGGGCAAACAGCACGTCACCGGCTACAATATGCAAAGCGGCGTCGATGGGAAACACTAACTCATTGTGTATCACGAAGTCACCAACGCTGGGGACGATCAGAACCAG
>NZ_FLUY01000399.1 GCF_900092655.1 Candidatus Thiosymbion oneisti | reverse complement strand
CACCGCTCATGGAAGAACCGAAGGCTCGGCATCAGCGGCCGCGGAAGGTCAAACGGCGGGTCGGCAGCCCGCAAGGGGG
>NZ_FLUY01001062.1 GCF_900092655.1 Candidatus Thiosymbion oneisti | reverse complement strand
GCTCCAGCGTCATGAAACTTTGGCCGCTGGAGCGGCCACACCTGCGTTCCCACGCTGGAGCGTGGGAACGAGCAGAAGAGGACCTCAGCGGGGAACTGGTCCCTGGCCTTGGAGTTAGCAATACCATGATTAATCGCCGCCTACTTATTGTTCTTCTGTTCGCCCCCTTCGCTTTTATGTTGACCGGATGTCCGAGACTCGCCTATATAGAGGCGCACAACAATACACCGACTGCACTGACGATCGAAGAACCGACTCTGGAAAGAGAGATCTATCTTAAATCCGGCCAAACAGCACGATTTAGGTTTGGTGGCCAATATTTCAATGTCAAGTCGGGGCATGGTACTTTGAACTACCCGCGAAACATCCCATTCTCCGGCGAGTATGGTCCCTATTACGATGGAACCCTGCGGATTCAGATCAATCCGGATGGTGTGATCTATGCCTTGAAGACGAGCGAAGCCCCTCCCTTATCGGATTTTTCCGAGCAGCCCAACGGCTATCCCCTTGCGGGCTTCGAAGAAGGCAATACTCTCTTTGCCTCGTGCTTGGATGAGATACAAAAGAAATGGGAAGAACTCATAGGAATTCAGGAACGGTCTGGGCCTATCAAATCTTCAGATATTAAACTCATCTCATGCTTGGATAGGTTGCAAACAAAGAAAGCGGCGGAATCCCGAAGATAGCCTATGGAATAGATGCTGTAATCCCGGAGTCTGCACCCAGGCACCGATTCGCTATGAGCCCGTAGGGCGAGGCAAATAAAGATCCCGCGTAGGGCGGACGTGCCCAAATCAAGGCTGGGGAACGATCGTGCAGATCGGATTGAGGACAAGGCCACAGGTTTCTGCGCAACATGTGATCCACGACCAATTGCCTAACAATAAGCCCTTGAATCCCTGCGACCTCGCTGGTCGGGGGGTGCTGATTACCCGTCCCGCGGCCCAGGCTGAGGGGTTGTGTCGGCTCGTCGCGGCCGCTGGAGGTAGGGCCATCCGTTTCCCCACCGTCGCCATCGAGCCGGTAGCGAATCGGGAACCGGCCCGGGAGCTGCTGGCCCGGGAGTGGGACCTGATCCTGTTTGTCAGTCGCAACGCGGTTGAGCAGGCCTTGTCTTTGTTCCCCAATCGTCGCTTGCCCGCGGAGCCGCAGTTGGGCGCAGTCGGCGCGGCTACCGCCCAGGCCCTGACCCTTGCCGGTCGGGTCCCGGATCTGATGCCCACCGGCCGCTTCGACAGTGAGTCTCTGTTGGCGCTCCCGGCGCTCGCGGATCTCGAGGGCCGACGGGTGTTGATTGTGCGTGGAGTCGGCGGCCGCGGTCTGCTGGGCGATACCCTGATCGAGCGGGGTGCACGGCTCGCCTACGCCGAGGTTTACCGCCGCACGCTTCCTGTCACCGATGCCGCTTCCTTATTGACACGCTGGCGGCGAGACGTACAGCTCGCCACGGCTACCAGCGGAGAGATACTGGAGAATCTGCTCACATTGATCGGGGGGAAGGGACGGGATTTGCTGCTCGCCACGCCCCTGGTGGTCGTCAGCGAACGTACCGGGAAAACCGCCACGGCGCTCGGGTTTACCCGCGTGGAGGTGGCGGACGGCGCCTCGGACACAGCCGTTCTCGCGGCCCTGTGCCGTATTATCGAAACCACTCCACAAGCGGGCAGTGGTAAATCTTTAACTGGTAGAGGGTAGCTTGGGTTGCTGCGCGGCTCGGCGGACTCAATTCTTTTGGGACTACCAATACTCTATCAGTTATAAATTTACCACTACCCACAAGCGGTTCATACGCACTTGCCCTAAAAAGGCAGTCTCCCAGGCGGCATCCCGCCCGGTATCCGACCCTTGAGGCCGCGCATCATCTTCGCCATGCCCCCGCCCTTCATCTTCTTCATCATCTTCTGCATCTGGGAGAACTGTTTGAGCAGCCGATTGACGTCTTGGATCTGGGTCCCCGAGCCGGTAGCGATACGGCGCTTACGCGAGCCTTTGATGATGGCCGGGAACTGCCGCTCGTGTGGGGTCATAGCATTGATGATGGCGATCAGCTTGACCAGTTCCTTGTCGTTCACCTGATTCTTGATTTGATCCGGAAGCTCGTTCATTCCCGGAAGCTTATCCATGAACTCGGCCATGCCGCCGAGATTGGACATCTGCAACAGTTGCCCACGAAAGTCCGCCAGGTCGAAACCCTTTCCCTTCTTGAGCTTCTTGACCAACCTTTGGGCCTGTTCGTGGTCGACCTTACTCTGCACCTCTTCGACCAGCGAGAGCACATCCCCCATACCCAAGATGCGCGAGGCCACTCGGTCCGGGTGGAAGGGCTCCAGGGCGGCGGTCTTCTCGCCCACGCCGAGGAACTTGATGGGCTTGCCCGTGATGTGGCGGATCGAGAGGGCGGCACCGCCGCGGGCATCGCCGTCGGCCTTGGTCAACACCACGCCGGTCAGGGGCAGGGCCGCGTCGAATGCCTGGGCGGTGTTGGCCGCGTCCTGGCCGGTCATACTGTCTACCACGAACAGGGTCTCGGCCGGATCGATGGCCCCATGCAAGGCCCTGATTTCGTCCATCATGGCCACGTCCACGTGGAGACGGCCCGCGGTGTCGACGATCAAGACATCGAAAAAACCCTGCTGCGCGGCCTCGTGGGCCCTCCGGGCGATATCCACCGGGTCCTGGTCGCCGCTGCTGGGAAAGCATTCGGCCTGCACCTCCGCGGCGAGCGTCCGCAGCTGCTCGATGGCGGCCGGCCGGTAGATGTCACAGCTCACCACCATGACCTTCTTGTGCTGCTTCTCCAGCAGCCAGCGGGCGAGCTTAGCGACGCTGGTGGTCTTTCCCGAGCCCTGCAGGCCCGCCATCAGGATCACCGCGGGAGGCTGAACGTTCAGGTCCAGACCCTGGTTGGCCTCCCCCATCAGGCTCATCAGCTCGTCATTGACGATCTTGATCAGGGCCTGGCCCGGGGTGAGGCTGGTGAGGACATCCTCCCCCATGGCCTTCCCGCGCACCTGCTCCACAAATTCACGTACCACGGGAAGGGCCACATCGGCCTCGAGCAGGGCCATGCGCACCTCGCGCATGGTGTCCTTGATATTCGACTCGGTGAGCCGGCCCCGGCCCCGGACATTCTTCAGAACACCGCCGAGACGATCCTGGAGATTCTCGAACATCAGCTACCTCATGGGGAACAAGCGCCGCGACTCCACCGGCACCCTTACGGAGAGATCACGTGGCCTTGCAACTATACGCACCCGCCCTGTGTGCCGCATCGGCTTTTCCCGACGCCCTGCTTTATGTCATCATCCGTCGCATGAGCCACACCCTGATTTCATACGTCGCCATCCTGTTCTATTTGATCTGCGGTTCTCTTATCGCCCTGCGGCTGTTTCGCCGTGACCAGCCCGCTCTACCCGGACACCCCTCCATCCTGATGGTCGGGTTCGCGGGACTGATTCTGCACACCTGGCTCATCTACGATGCCATCTTCAGCCAGCCGGGACTCAACCTGGCCTTCTTCAACGCCCTGGCCCTGGCCGCCTGGACCGTCGTCGCGCTCCTGCTCGTCTCCAGCCTCACCAAGCCGGTCGAGAATCTAGGGATTCTCATCCTGCCCGTAGCGGCCCTGACCCTGTTTCTGGAAGCCCGCTACCCAAGCCAGGGCTTTATGCGTGAATCCACGGGCTGGCCCATCAAGATCCACGTATTGCTCTCCATGCTCGCTTACAGCCTGCTGACCCTGGCCAGCGTGCAGGCAATCCTGCTGGCGGTGCAGGATCATCACCTGCATAGTCGACAACCGGCCGGTTTCCTGCGCGCCCTGCCCCCGCTGCAGACCATGGAAAGCCTGCTGTTCGAGATGATCGGCGTGGGCTTCGTGCTGCTTACCCTCGCCTTGGCGAGCGGCTTCGCCTTCCTGGAGGACATGTTCGCCCAGCACCTGGTGCACAAGACCGTGCTCTCTACCCTCGGCTGGCTGGTCTTCGGTACCCTGCTCCTGGGGCGCCTGCGCTACGGCTGGCGCGGTCGCACGGCCATCATCTGGACCCTGAGCGGCTTCGTCATCCTGGTGCTGGCCTACTTCGGCAGCAAGGCGGTGCTAGAGCTTATCCTGCAACGCTGAGCGGACCCCAGTGCCTGTTAATCGGGAAGGAAATTTATACGCGCCTGCCCGGGCAGAAATGCTAGAATTTTACCCTTCAATAGGGACTTCTTAACATACCCGTCGCCTATGGGTCCTGCGGATTTGCGGTGCAATGTCGCGAGCGGGTGTGCGCCCTTTGTAGCGCAGCGTGAAACCCAGGTGTGACATGGGTAGATCAGATCGGGGCCGTAGCTCAGCCGGGAGAGCGTCGCGTTCGCAATGCGAAGGTCAGGGGTTCGATCCCCCTCGGCTCCACCAATCATATTTTCAATCCATTGATTTACAAGGAAGTTTTAGTCCATCCCCTTATGCGTCTCCTTTTAGTCCCCCTTTCGGACGGCGCTTACCTCGACAACTCGTTCTCCGGTATCGCCGATTCCGACAACTCGGAGTCTCGTCCGTTGTTCGGTAGGTAGATCACTACCCCTTTTGCCTCCTTCTCCCCGCTCGGGTCGGTTAAGGCAGTCTTGCTCGGCGTGTCCAGGCCAAACAGTTTCCGGCGCTCAGCACCGCTTGCCTTCCTCGCGCGCACGCGCATACCGAAATCATTTGGGAGGCTATCGAGAATCCTGGTTCGTCCGGTTGAACAATAAGGACAAGACCATTTCCATGACACCTGCAAACTTTCAGCAACTCTCCAACTTCATCTGGTCCGTGGCCGATTTGCTGCGTGGCCCCTGTCGGCCGCCTCAGTACGAGCGGGTCATGCTGCCGATGACGGTACTGCGCCGGTTTGACTGCGTGCTGGGGACGACCAAGAAAGCGGTCCTTGACGAGTATGAGAAATACAAGCACAAGGACAGCCGCGTCGAATACGGCAACACCCTGATCGACGACAGGTTCGACCGGCACCCCGAGAACCGCTTCGACTACCTGCTGGCCAATCCCCCCTTCGGCGTGGATTGGAAGGCGGAGCAGAAGGTCATCAACCGCTGGCCCAGTTTCCGGGGCTACAGCGGCAAGCTGCCCAGGGTGAACGACGGGGCGCTGCTGTTCCTCATCCACATGATCGCCAAGTTCCAGCCCTTCGAGGAGGGTAAGAGGCTGTCTAAAAATTAAGATACTGATTTTAGGGAATAAAATCTGCAAATTTCACGCTCGTTCCCACGCTCCA
>NZ_FLUY01001082.1 GCF_900092655.1 Candidatus Thiosymbion oneisti | reverse complement strand
CATGAGGGCATCGTGGCCGCTCATTCGCTCCATAACTCGTTGTTTTAGATTGCAATAATGTGGGGATACCTCAGGGTAAGACCAGGATTGAAAGTCCAGTGGACCTTCTCAGTCTGTCGAGATAGGCTACCCCAGCTACCAGCTACCAGCTACCAGCTACCAGCTACCAGCTACCAGGAGGATTTTGTCGTGATGCTATACGAATTCAACCTGGCGACAGGGCCGAACCGAAAATCGGGGCGCTGTCAGCCGTTCTGATGAGGCATGCGGGCCTGCGAAAGACTGATCGGGGCATGAGGACAAGCGATGACAAATACCAGAGAGACAATGGCCAGAGAGGCAATGGTCGCCGGGATGTTCTATCCGGCGGATGCCCAGGAGCTGCGCCGAGCGGTCCGGTCCTTCCTCGCGGCCGCCGGGACCGTCGGAACCAAGATCGCCGGCACTGAGAAGGATAAAACCGAGACGCCGAAGGCCCTGATCGTTCCCCATGCCGGCTACATTTACTCGGGACCTGTCGCCGGCAGCGCCTATGCGCAGCTCGCCGCACACGCCGGGGAGCTGTCACGCATCGTCCTGCTCGGGCCTTCCCACCGCGTCCCCTTCACCGGTTTGGCCTACAGTGCCGCCGAGACCTTTCTCACCCCGTTGGGATCCGTTCCCGTGGACCGGGAGGCGTTTGCAAAGGTCCGCGATCTACCGCAGGTCCGCTGCTACGAGGCGCCGTTCGAAGGCGAGCACTGTCTCGAGGTGCAATTGCCCTTCCTCCAGCTATCCCTGCAGGCGTTCCGTATCGTCCCCTTCCTGGTCGGCGCTGCTGCTACCGAAGCCACCGGTACTGAAGAAGTTGCTCAGGTCATCGCGCGCCTGTGGGGCGGCGAGGAGACGCTGATTGTGGTCAGCTCGGACCTCAGCCACTACTTGGACTACGCGCACGCCGTGGCCACGGACGCCGAGACCACCCGGGCCATCGAGGCCCTGCGTCCGGAGGCCATCACCCCCACCCAGGCCTGCGGCCACCTTCCCTTGGGCGGCCTGTTGCGCGAGGCAAAGCGCCATGGCCTCAAAGCGCAGACCCTGGACCTGCGTAACTCCGGTGATACGGCGGGACCCCGCGACCAGGTGGTAGGCTACGGCGCCTATGCCTTCAGCTGACCCCGATCCGCTCGACCCGTCGCAGCGACGCACACTCCTGGCGCTGGCGAGGCAGTCGATCGCGCATGGGTTGGACCAGGGTGGTCCGCTGCCGGTCGTCCCGTCTGACTATCCCGCCAACCTTAGGGAGCGACGGGCGGCGTTTGTGACCCTGGAAACCGGAGGGACCCTGCGCGGATGCATCGGCCATTTGGAGGCCGTCCAGCCCCTGGTGTCGGACGTGGCGGAGAACGCCTTCGCCGCCGCGTTCCGGGACCCCAGGTTCCGGCCCCTGACACGCCCGGAGCTGGCGCGGCTCTCCATCGAGATTTCGGTATTGACGCCGTCGCAGCCCCTTTCCTTCACCTCCGAAGAAGAACTGCTGCGGATGATCGAGCCGGGTCGGGATGGCCTGATCCTCGAGGAGGGGGCCGCCCGCGGGACCTTTCTGCCTACGGTCTGGGAGAGTCTACCCGAGCCCCGTGCCTTCCTGCGCCACCTGAAGCAGAAGGCCGGCCTCCGACCGGACTACTGGTCGGACCGGGTTCGGGTCAGACGCTATCGAACCGAATCCTTTTCCGAATAGGGACTCGGACATTGAACACCATCTCGCTCCCCGGTCTGTTCCTGTTCCTGCTGTTTCTGATCCTGCTCTCGGGCTTCTTCTCAGGCTCCGAAACGGCGCTCATGACCCTCAACCGCTATCGCCTCAAGCACCAAGCGGAGCAGGGCCACAAGGGCGCCATGCTGGCGCGGGCGCTGTTGGAACGCCCGGACCGCCTGATCGGCCTGATCCTGCTCGGCAACAACTTCGTCAATATCCTCGCCTCGGCGCTGGCGACCCTCATCGCCCTGCGCATCGGCGGCGAAGGGGCGATCGCCGCGGCGACCGGCATCCTGACCCTGGTCATCCTCATCTTCGCCGAGGTCTCGCCCAAGACCCTCGCCGCCCTGCACCCCGAGCGCCTCGCCTACCCCGCCGCGTTCCTCTACACCCCGCTCCTGAAGCTCCTCCACCCCCTGGTGTGGTCCGTCAACCGGGTGACCAACGGACTGCTGGGGGCGCTTGGGGTGCGGCCGGAGGACGGGCGCGACAATGCGTTGTCGCGCGAGGAATTGCGCACCGTGGTCAGCGAGGCCGGGGCCATGATCCCGGAGCGTAGCCGGATCATGCTGCTGGCGATCTTGGATCTGGAAAACGCCACGGTGGAAGATATCATGATTCCACGCAACGAGGTCGATGGGATCGACCTCCGGGACACCGAGGAAGAGATCATCAACCGGCTCAAAAACGCCGCCTACACGCGACTGCCCCTGTTCGACGGCGATATCGACAGCGTTATGGGCATCATCCATGTGCGCGATGCCCTGCACGCCCTACTCGACAAGGGACTCGGCAAGACGCACCTGCGCGAGATCGGCCGCCGGCCCTACTTCGTCCCTGAGGGCACGCAACTTTATCAGCAGCTGCTGAATTTCCAGCGAGAGAAAGAGCCGATCGGGCTCGTCGTGGACGAGTACGGCGACTTTCTGGGGCTGATCACACTTACCGACCTGCTCGAGGAGATTGTTGGGGAGTTCGCCTCGGACCCGGCGCATGCCATCGGGGAGATCTACCAGGGTGAGGACGGTAGCCTATTGATCGACTGTGGTATCAGCGTGCGAGAGCTGAACCGCGCCCTGCGCTGGAAGCTGCCCACTAACGGCCCCAAAACCCTGAATGGTCTGATCATCGAGCATATGGAGGCCATCCCCGAGCCGGGAACCAGTCTCAAGCTCGGCGGTCATGCCATCGAGATCATGCATACGGCCGAAAGTGCGGTCAAAACAGTAAAGTTTGTCAAATAAAGCGCCAATAGGGGACCTTGAAAATCGGACGAACCACGAACTATGATCAATCCCATCGATAATGCATCCAACTCACTGCTGACCGATTTTTACCAGCTAACCATGGCCTATGGGTTCTGGAAATCCGGCATGGCAGATAAAGAGAGTGTATTTCATCTCTTTTTTCGTCAGGCGCCTTTTAACGGGAATCACACCATTTCCTGTGGCTTGGAAAACGTCATCCATTACATCAATGGATTGCGGTTTAAGTCGGAAGATCTGGAATATCTGGAATCGATCAAGGGAAATGACGGCAATCCTCTTTTTGATAAAGGTTTTTTAAGCTATCTAAGCAAGCTGGAATTCAGGTGCAGCATGGATGCCGTCCCGGAAGGCACCATCGTCTTTCCTTTAGAGCCGATGATTCGCATGCAGGGTCCCATCGTCCAATGCCAGCTTTTGGAAACCCCCTTGCTGAATCTGATGAATTTTCCATCGCTGATCGCAACCAAAGCAGCCAGAATCCGTCGGGCAGCGCAGGGAGATCCCGTGCTCGAATTCGGTCTCCGCAGGGCCCAGGGGGTCGATGGTGCTATGACGGCAAGCCGTTCGGCCTATATCGGGGGCTGCGATGCCACATCCAATGTACTGGCGGGAAGACGATTTGGCATTCCAGTCAGAGGCACCATCGCCCATAGCTGGGTGATGGCATTTGCCGATGAAACGGAGGCCTTTCGCACCTATTCCAATGCGATGCCCAATAACTGTGTACTCCTGGTCGACACCTACTCCACTATCGCTGGTGTCGAAAAGGCTATTCAAGTCGGAAAGGAGCTGGAGGAAAAAGGATACAAACTATCAGGAATCCGACTGGACTCCGGCGATTTGGCAGACTTGAGCATCAAGGCCCGTGAATTGTTGGATAAAAACGGATTTCCGGATACGCGCATCGTGGCCAGCAATGACCTGGACGAAACAAGCATCCGGAATTTGAAGGCTCAGCAGGCCAGAATCGACATCTGGGGGGTCGGTACCAGACTGATAACGGCCTTCGATCAACCGGCCTTGGATGGTGTCTACAAGCTTTCCGCCATCAGAACCCCCGGCAAGGACTGGGCGTACAAGATCAAGATTTCAGACCAATCGGCAAAGTCAACAACCCCCGGAATCCAGCAGGTCAGGCGATACTACCGGGACGACCTTTATGACGGCGATGTCATTTACGATCTGAAAACCGATATGAGCGCCGGGTGTACCCTGATCGATCCTTCCGATACCAGCCGACAGAAAAAAATCGGGCTGAATATCCGCCACAAAGATCTGTTGGTCCCCATCTACCGCAAGGGCAAGCTGGTCTATGAACTTCCCGCTATTGAAGAGATCAAACAAAAGGTACAAGAAGAGATCAGCGCTTTCCACCCCACAGTGATGCGCTTGGCAAATCCACATACCTACCCGGTAGGTAATGAAAAATCACTGAATGAACTGAAAACGAAACTGGTTCTGCAGGCAAGACTTAAAACACAGGAGAAGACATGAAATCGCTGATTTTAGTGGACATCCAAAACGACTTTACACCCACCGGCACCTTGTCTGTCCCGGAAGGCGAGCAGGTGGTGCCCGTGGTCAATAAGATTATGGACAAATTCGGGTTGGTAGTCGCCACCCAGGATTGGCATCCGCCGGATCACAAGAGTTTTGCCATTCACCATAATAAGCATCCCGGCGAGATTATCATGCTCAACGGTATAGAACAGATCCTCTGGCCGATCCATTGTGTGCAGGGGTCGGTCGGTGCCGAACTCGTCACCGGATTGAACAGCAAAGGCATCGCAAAGGTCTTTAGAAAAGGGATAGATCGCGAAGTAGACAGCTATAGCGGTTTTTTCGACAACGATCACAAAAACGCTACCGGACTGGGGGATTACCTGAAGAAACGGTGGGTGGATGAGGTATACATCACGGGCCTGGCTTTGGATGTTTGTGTGAAATTCACTGCCCTGGATGCCAATTCACTGGGATTCAAAACCAAAGTGGTGGTAGATGCCACACGGGCAGTCAATATCAATGCAGGCGATGGTGATAGAGCAATTGCAGATATGAAGGCAGTCGGTATCGAGATAGTGATGAGCGAGGATGTTTGATTGCTTACTTTCTTTATCCACAGATTGCGCAGATTTCCACAGATTATTTTATTTTCAAGGGTTTGTTCCTCACCCCAACCTGCGCAGGCTGTTGTTTTGCTGGAACATAGAGTCTTATATCGTCAATGAAGGCGGTCCCCTCGTAGTAGTTGGTATGGGGGTCGCCAATGATAAAGAAGTCTGGGTAGGCAGATCCCGCGGGCCAGCTGTGGACTGATTTTTCTCCATAGGCCACAACCGTATCGAAATTCCCCGCATATTCGTTCGGACTCTGGTTGTAATGCCAAATGGGTCGACCATTCTGAACGAAATCTCTATGGTAGCGAAGGGTGGTCTCGCCGATAAAACGAAGATAGCCGCTGACCTCGAGGGTGTAACCGCTTCTGTCGCGTTCGATTGCAAAACGGTAGCGTTTCTTCGGCATCAGTTCCGGGACAAGCTGGCCTGCTGTGAAAACTTCCAAGCGCCCGCTTTCGTTGATCCCACACTCGGTCTCCGTCATCACCCCGGTCTCTGGGTGCTCTTTGGTCGATATGGTCGTAAGGAACAGCATATTTAAGGTGTTGTCATGGCTGATATAGTACTCCCCCGTCGCAGGATTACAGGTCTTGAAGTAAGCCTGATCGTCCAAAAGATTATAACTGTCGATTACGACCTTTCGATGGGTATGGATAAAAACGTTATTTCTGGGAGCGGGATTTGGATGATCGACAATACCTAAATAATAGAAACCATTGGCGGATCGCACATCATACCAGTCCTCATATGGTTCGAATAACTCGACACTGGGACCCCAGAGCCAAGGGTGCCGGGTCTTGGCTCCTTTCGGCTCATAGCCATTGAACTTACCTCCATATTCCCAACGATCATACCTGGAGCCTCCGAAATCCACCTTTACCAGCGTATATTCAATTCGATACTGAGCCGGGAGAGCGTGGGTAGAACGGATGAGGAGGCCCCCGTGGTGATCGGGCACGTCGATGACGGCCCCGGTTGTCCCATCGTCCAAGGTGGAAATTGACAAGGCGGGAGCACCATCGGGAATACCATCCTTGTCCCTGTCTCGGGCTGCCAACTCGGCCGTCAGCCAACCATCTCGACCGAAAGCGAATCGCTTGCGTAGGGTGTGAAATGATTCCAACTGCTTCTGAAACTCCTCCCCTTCGGCAGCTTTGAAGAATTCCCCGTCGTCATCTATCGGTCCCACATGCCATGGGCTGCCCTGCCCATAAGCATCCCTGATCCAAGGTGTTGGATCATTGACCAGGGTATCGTCAAAGGTCTCCTCATACAGGAGCTTCCACTCAATCCGGGCCGGTTCGGCAGAGGCAGCCTGAGTCCAGGCAAAGAACAGCAGCGGCATCAGGAGAATAGTGAAGAAAAACCGCTGGGAAAAGCCTTTGTTCTTAAGAAGTAATTCCAACATTTATCTTTGTTGATGCGATTCAGACCGGTGCGATTGTATACTAGAATTTCTTGACGGACCCGCATCTTTACGAATGAGTCAAGTTTATGCGCTGCATAAAAAATCGCGTGCAGGACTGTTCTTGATCACCCTCTCCCCAACCCAATGCCATTAAGTTAAGCCTCAAAGCCCCTCTCCCGGCGGGAGAGGGGCTTTTGCGACACCCTCTCCGGGAGAGAGCCTGCCCCGAGCGCAGCGAGGGGGCCAGGGAGAGGGGATCGAATCAAGAAATGGGGCATAATGAGCCACTCTACGTCAACCATTTAGAAAATTACCACTACCTGAGATTCTATGCCATTTCCCGGCGGCGGTGCGGACAAGATCGGTAACCGTTACGAGCTGCGATGGACCGTCCGGCAGTTCATACGGCTCCTGACCGGCGAGGCCACGTATATCCATCTCGAACCCATCGGTGCCGAGGGTGAGGGCATCGAATTCCGCTTGGAACGCCAAGACGGCCGGATTGAGGCCCATCAGGTCAAGCGACAGCAGGCCGGCAGAGGCCATTGGACCGTCGCGGATCTGGCACGGGAAGGCGTGCTGGAGGGGATACGCAAGCACGTGCTGGCCGGTGACGCGGAGTTCGTCTTCGTCTCCACCCAGGCACCCGAGTCGCTCCCTGAACTCCGGGAGCGCGCGGAAATCGCCGCCGACTTTCCTGCATTTCGGGACTCCCTCAGCCTCGAACTAAAGCGCGATTTCGACCGATTCAAGCAGGGGCTCGGGGAAGCGAGCGACGAGCAAGCCTGGAAGGCCCTACGCCATACTCGATGGACCACCCTGGATGAACAGGAGCTGGACAGCACGGTTCTGGCGCTTCTCGACGCCTACCTGACGAGTGATCCGCAGGCCGCATATGGGATGCTTGCGGCATTCGCCCTGGATGCGGTTCACCGCCGGATCACACCCCAGGAACTTTGGGACCTTCTGAAAGAGCGCAGGATCCTTTCCTCCGATGTGGCACCGGATAAAAACCTGACCGCACGTGCCCATCGATGTCGAGACGATTATCTCGAATCTCAGGATTTCTCCATCGGAGACCTGGTATTGCCGCGGGCCGAAGCGGATAAGGCGGTCGCGGCCCTCCGCGATCTCTCGGGGTCCACAAAGACTCTTTTTCTGGTGGGACCTGCGGGAATCGGCAAGACCGGCGTGACCGGCCAGATCGTGCAAAAAATTGCCGATGCCAGATGGCCGGTCTTACCCTTCCGACTGGATCGCCTCAATCCGACGCGACGACCCGCTGAGATCGGCCGGCAATGCTTAGAGCGCGAAAAATCCCCGGTAGCCATCCTGGCCGGCTTGGCGGCGGGCGATCCCTGCCTGCTGGTCATCGAGCAACTGGACGCAGTGAGCGTCGTGTCGGGACGGCGCTCGGAGGTCTTCGACGCGGTCGCGGCCATGGTGCGGGAGGCCAGGACGCACTCGAATATGCGCCTGCTGCTGGTCTGCCGTACCTTCGATCTGGAGCACGATCACCGCCTGCGGGACCTGAGACAGCAGGAAAAAGATCGCGCCGAATCCATCACCGTCGGTCTGCTCGATCCGGAGCAGGTCAAGGAGGCCGTGTCCCATCTCGGGCTGTCACCGGATCGCCTCACGGCCAAGCAGATCGAGCTGCTGCGCCTACCTCTTCACCTCTTCCTGCTGGCCGGCGTGATCCGCGAAAAACCTGATCAACCCGTGGGCTTCACATCGGCGAAGGAGCTGTATGACGAATTCTGGCGCCGAAAGCGTACCGACCTGCTCCCGGTGCTCCATGACAGGAACGCCTTCGAGACCCTGCTGTATGAGCTCTGCGACACGATCAACGAGCGACAGGCCCTATCGGTGCCGCGCGGTCTGTTTTCCTCCCGGTATGCGGATCTGGACGCTCTGGTCTCCGCCCATGTAGTAGTCCGCCAGGGGAGCCGGATCGGCTTTTTCCACGAGGGCTTTTTCGACTACGTCTTCGCCCGGAAATTCTATGAGCATGGGCAATCCCTGCTCGCATTCCTGGGTTCCGCCGAGCAGGATCTGTTCCGCCGCTCCCAGGTACGCCAGATCCTGACCTATCGCCGAGACGACGACTTCGACGGCTTCGATGCCTATCTCGACGATCTCAAGAGTTGCCTGAACGCGCCCGAGATCCGCTTCCACATGAAGAAGCTGATGATCGGTGTAGTCGGACAGGTCAGCGACCCGCGACCCGAGGAGTGGGCAATCCTCGAAGACTTCCTCCCGGAGCGAACCGGAAGACTAACCGATCCGGTGCGCGATGTCTTGTGGTCGTCTCCGGCTTGGTTCCGGTTCCTGCACGATCAGGGCGTCGTGACCAAGTGGCTGACAGACAATCGTCCGGAAACCAGGACATTCGCCTTCAACTGGCTGGGCCGGTCGGCAAACACCGAGCCGGAGCGAGTGGCCGATTTGCTGGAGAGCGTGGCCGGTCGGTCGGAGGCACAGGACGAGCGAATCCTGTCCGTTATCACCCGGGTCGGTGTTGCAACTTCTTCAAAGCGAATCGAGGAACTCTTCCATCGCTTGGCATCCGGCTCACGACGCGACTGGGCGTTCATCTGCCAGACCTATCATGAATTCTTCGACATGTATTGTCATGGTTCATTTGAAAACCAGCGTGTTGCCTGCCGCGCCCTGGGCCATTGGCTGCGGTTGCTGAAAGACGATGTGGGAAGGGCCGATCCATCCGCTCACGATCCAGCGACCGAAGGAGTCATCGCCGATCATCGGCTCATGGAATTAGTGGAAAATGTCCCTGCGGAGTTCGTGGCGGCCGTGCTCGATCCCTTCTTGGAACTGCTTGAATTCGCCGCCATCCGGGAGGCCGATCCACCCTTCAATGACCGGATCTGGTACGGGGGCTTCGGCAACTCGATCCATCAGGAGTCGGATGCCCTGCTCATTTCCTTGGTAAATGCGCTCAAGCAGATTGCCATCCCTTCACCCGATTTGTTTCGCACGGCCCTCGACCGACTTCGGACCTCGGAGTGCCGCACCGCGCATGTGGTCCTGCTACGGGCCTTAGCGATCGAGGGAGATGCCTGGAAAGCCTTTGCTGTCGACTACCTGGAGGAAACCTGGTCCCGTTGGGGTCTCTGGTACAGGTATCAGGAACTCTGGGACTGTCGCTGCCTGTTGCAGGCCCTCGCCCCCCACCTCGAAGCAAACGAGGTCGCACGACTGGAGCCTTGGCTCCTGAACCACTATGAACAGTGGCGGCCATCGAACGCCGAGGAATTGGCAGAGGGCACAGCGTACATCCGAAACCGGGCACGCCGGTTCTGGTGGCACTACGGCATGGAGCAGTTCATGCTCCTTGGCGTTCTGCCGGAAAACAAGCTGTCTCAAACCGGAAGGCGGCGGCTCGGGGAGCTCTCGCGCAAATCATCATCCCTGGGTTAGCAACTGGAACGTCCTTATGAGGTTCGAGTTAGAGGTACTGAACCACCAATACCCGATCAGGCGATTACCAGGATGACCGATGATCAATGGCTTTCCGCTATCGACAAATACGCCGACGACGAAAGTGAACGGCTAGGAGATCGAATTCGCGGTGGGGCGATAGAGTTGTCGCGAGCTCTGGAAAAACAGACCAAGGCCCAACCGGAGCGTTTCGCGAGGCTCATGCTCGCTTTACCGGACGACGCCAACGAGCATTATTTCGAGGCCATCGTGAGAGGTCTGGAGAACGCCGGACTAGCGACAGACCTCTTGGGCCAGGTCGTCGAGTACGCCCATAATTGCCCTAACCGCCCGCACGGGCGCTGGCTCCCACGCACCATCGCCAGCCACGGTGACCAGGATCTACCGCACACCATGCTGGATGTGATCGCCTGGTATGCCACCCAGGACCCGGACCCGGCCGAGGAGTTGTGGCGCAAAGACGCGGGAGCAAACGGTCCATACTATGGCGGCGATCCCCATTTTCACGGCATCAATTCGGTGCGGGGTAGTGCCGCAAGCGCAATCGCCGATCTGATCGCCAAGGATTCGAGGTACTGGGAGTATTTCGCCCCAGTACTGGAATCCATGGTCACCGATCCTTCGCTTGCGGTACGGAGCTGCGTAGCCGAGACTTGCACACAGGCACTGCGCCACGACCGATCCAAGGCTATCGCCTTGTTCTTACGGCTCTGCGAGGCCGAGGAGGAGCTGTTGGCATCGCCAATGGTCGAGAACTTCTTGTACTACACGGCAGATACCGAGTACGCGCAGGTTCGACCGATCCTGGAGCGGATGCTCGCCTCATCGATCGCGCGGGCGAGGCAAGGGGGGGCTCGGCAGACGGTCTTGGCGGCCCTGTCAAACGAAAACGCGCGTCCCTTGGCCGAGACAGCGATCCATGGGGATACCGAGTCTCGCAAGGGAGCAGCCGAGGTCTTGAGCCGCAACCTACGGACGGCACCGGATCGGGTCTATTGTGAAGGTTCACTGATTGGCCTGTTCAACGACCTCGATCAAGAGGTACGCCGAACAGCCGGGCATTGGACATGGACTACCAAGGATGAACACCGCATTGAGTCTGCGCTGCCGGTGGTGAAGGCATTCATCGAGAGCAGGGCCTTTTCGGAGAACGCCGATAGCTTCTTTGATGTCATTGAAGAGGCAGTCGATGTGCCACCCGACTTATTGTTTCGGGTCGGCCAGCGGTTTATCGAGACGGTAGAGTCGGCGACCGGCGACACAGGCCACTCATCGGCATTGGCCGCGCAAGGCCTCAGCAATCTCATCCTCCGTGCCTATCGCCAGGCCGAGCAGGACTCGGACCTCCGCCGCCGATGCCTCGACCTCTTCGACCAATTGTTGGAGGCAGGCGGCTATGGGGCCGACAAGGCCATCGAGACATTCGAGCGGTGACCGGCATGTCGGGCACAAAAAAACCTGGCTCTTATGGACTCCAGACTGTTTTGGAGGGCCGCGTAGGGCGGATAAGCTTGCGCCATCCGCCGTATGCCAGCCACCTCCGTCGGGTGGTGGCCATCCCTGACCTAGACCCGACCTGCGGGCTGCCACCCGCGGCTATCCGGCGGGTGACGGCGCGCCCACCGCCGCGGCAATCGCGGCGCTTGGTGCACGCGCCTGACCCGCCCTACGGACTCCAGACTGTTTTGGAGTGCGCCGGCAGAGCGGCGCGGCCAAATCGAGCCTTAGCGACGGGGGATACCAACGGCGTTTGCCGGGAACCCAGGTGCCGGATTTCCCACGCGCCGTGGCGACGGCGCTTTCCCCTGGCCGTAAACCTTTACACGGCCAAATCCAAAGCGGCGGCAGGATGGTGCCACTTGCCGACCCCCGGCTTATGCTCAGGGCTGGAGGTTCCGGTAAG
>NZ_FLUY01000880.1 GCF_900092655.1 Candidatus Thiosymbion oneisti | reverse complement strand
ACAACAGACAAGGGGCAGGCCGCGAACCGCATCTTTGGACGGCGGCGTGCCCAACAAATCATTTAAATATTAACCACTACCTACCCAGTCGCCAGCTTCCAGCAACAGCGGGACAGTCTGAACCACAAAGACACAAAGGACGCAAAGGGCGTGTCGGCTGAGGCGAAGAACGGACCCCAACCACAGAAAAACGACGGATCACCCGAATCTTTGCGGATCGATTCGCACGATTCGTAGTTTCCCCCCCCAGGCGGCTACAGCGCATAGGGGTGGGTTGCGCGTCCGCCGCGCCCCTCCCAGACACCCCGGTCGCATGAGCGTTTTGGATCCGCAAGGGTGTAGGTTGCTTTAAAACGCCGGCACCCACCCGGCAGACGATCCGATGCGGGCCTTGGTGCATCGC
>NZ_FLUY01000387.1 GCF_900092655.1 Candidatus Thiosymbion oneisti | reverse complement strand
CAAGCTGGCTGAGCCGATCTGGATCAGCGGTCCTGTCCATGACCCCCACTAGGCGCAACGCAACCGGTTTCGCCTGCGCGGCTGGCAGCCGCTCGCCCAATTTGCCCAGCGCCTCACCGAGCCGGCTGAGCTGCGACGGTTCGGTAGTTTTCTGCATGAGGGTGGAGATCAGCTCGGCAATCCTTGGCGCTTGCGTAGCGAAGACCTCCGGTGCCGATTGGTACACTAGGACTGCAAGTTTGGCTTGATAGGGTGTCGCTGGTTTATGACGAAACGCCAGCTCGAGCGCTTGCTGGCGCAGATTAAGATCCGGATCCAAGCCGAATAGGGATTGGGCCACCGGCGCCAAGTGCTCCACGAGTGCTTCGTGGGACTCTGTATCCGTAATGGATTGTTCGAGGAATACACGCTTCAGCCGTGGACTGGCACTGGCCAACGCCCAGAGATCCCGGTATCCCTTATCCCCGGAGTATGTCTCCTCAATCCCACCTCTGATAGCGGTCAGGATCCGCTGAGATTCTTGCCGTGCTTGCCACTCCAGGGCCTGATCGGTCCCGACCCAGGTCAAGACGACCAGCATGAGGAGCGGTAGCCACCGCAGGCCGCTGAATACCGCAAAGCGACGGTAACCCGACCAACGGACCTTACCGGCTAGGGTCGCCCCCAGCAGCCGCAGTTGTTCCCAGGGCGAGAGCAAACTCCGCCAGTGCGACACCCAGGAACCAGCCCCCTCCAGTGCCTGGCGACGCTCTTTAAGCAAACGTTGCCAACGGTTGGCACGGCGATGGGCGGCGATCACGGCCCGGGCCAGATAATCGTGATACAGGGACCAGACGGGGGACCCGTCGGTGCCGTTACCGGCGCGACGCCGCACGATACCCTCCTGGTCCAGCACCGAGAGTACCCGGTCGCTCCGCTGACTGTCTGTCCCGGACGCCGCGGCGAGATCGGCCGCGGGAAGACTCCGGGCCTTGGGCACGTCCGGATCGCTGTCGTCGACGAGATCCAACAGCAATGCCAGGGTTTGGGCCATGGTCAAACCGGCGGCGCGTGCCGCGGTGCCCGCGGCATCTTCCACATGGGCGGCCTCCAGACCCTCGATACCGCCATGGCGCTGGTAGGCGGCAGTGTTGAGCACGGGCAGCCTAGTCAGACCGCGAAACGCCACCCGCGCTTGAATCGGCAAGATCCGGTGCTGTTCCGACAGATCATTGACCAAGCGGCGCTTCAGGGAATCCCAGCCGGCGTTCGGATGTGAGATCACCGGCTGGTCTTTTGATACCGGCGCCGTCAAATCATCCAGCAAGGCCCCAATGAATGTCGATTCGACCCGATCCAGGGCATAGCATTCGGGATTTCCGAACCGCACCGCTTCCAATCCCGCGACCAGATCCCGGCGGGTGATGAACAGCAGGTGCAGAGATCCGTGCTCGATTTCCTGCCTGATGCACTGCCAGACGGGATTAGCGGCAACCAGCTCATCGGCCTTGATCCAACGACCGTCGCGCAAAAAATGCTTCCGGTTGGCTACCTGGTAGTCGTCGAACTGGTCGAAGATGACCAGCGGGATCCATCCCAATTCCGTGCGGATACGCTTGAGCAGTGGTGATGATGGGGCAGACAACAACTGGCCGTGCAGCGCATCGCGATTCTCGATAGCGAGCTGTCGGCGCAGATCCTGACCAAGCTGGTGCCAAAAGGCGTCTACCAGGCGTTCCTGCAGGCCCTGCGCCCAATCGCCCCCATAGCTGTTGAGATAGACCGGCAGCATGGTCCGGGCCGACTGCATGCCGGGGGGGCGGAGCAATGCTGGGATCAGCCCGGAACGTATCAGGGCGCTCTTGCCCGCTCCGGATTCGCCTTCCAGGAACACCAGCGGTTGCGCGGCGACGGCCTCCGCCAGCCGGCTTATCTCATCAGCGCGGCCGCGCAGATGATCCGGGTTGTCCGGATCGATCAGCAGCCGTTCTGGCCGCTCCAACCGAGATTTGGGCGCGAGTCCCCGTATGACGAGCCATATACCCCCTACCACCAGCAACAGGGCAAAGATGATCGGCAGCCAAATGGTTAGCGGCAGATCAGTCCCACCCAAAAGGTCCGTGATGGCCTTTTTAGCGTTCTGCAGTCCAACGGCGATACCGGTAATAGCCCCGATAATAGCCCCGATGGCACCACCTAAGACTTGCAACTGTTCGGTGAGAGATTTTTTCATTGGGGCCCAGTGTGAGGTTCGGCAAACGCTATTCAAACTATAGTGAAAACTAAGGGGCGTTCTCAATACCGAAAAGCCCCTCTCCCCTCGGGAGGGTGTCGCAAAAGGTATCGATCTTCGCCCTCTGACCCCCTCTCCCCAACCCCTCTCCCGGCGGGAGAGGGGCTTTTGCGACACCCTCCCGAGGGGA
>NZ_FLUY01001197.1 GCF_900092655.1 Candidatus Thiosymbion oneisti | reverse complement strand
TGCCATTTGTTAATTGGACTTGTACCAGAACGAACCGCACCGAAGAACCACGGATAAACACGGATAAACACAGATCATAATCCGTGTTTATCTGTGTCCATCCGTGGTTCTAATGCAAGAAATGGTCTCCGTATTTTTACTATGCTGCACTAGTCCATAGTTTCGATCGATTCTGCTAGTTTTGGCGCCGGAGCGTGAAAGCCAAGCGTGTGAGCCAGCAGATACTATGAACTTGCAATATCTGTCGAAACTAGGTACTAGGCTGCGGCGGAAACGGCTGGCGATCCAGTAGTCGATGCTGGTGTATCTACCGGCACCGATGAAAAAGAGGATCAGGACCATGACGAAATAGCAGGATAGCACCGATCACTTCGGTAATGTCTGACAAACATTTAAGTAATCGGCGCAATCCGATATGCCATTTTCCGCCAATCGTCTTAACTTGTTATCGGCTCAGGGGTTTTATCCCGGAACTCGCACAGATCCCGGATGAGGCATGCCTGACACCGGGGACGGCGAGCGGTGCATAGGTAGCGGCCATGGAGGATCAACCAATGGTGGGCATCCTTCAGGAACGGATGGGGCACGCATCGCAGCAGCTTCTGCTCTACCTCCAGGGGGGTCTTGCCGGGGGCGATGCGGGTACGGTTACAGACGCGGAAGATATGGGTATCCACCGCTATTGTGGGTTGTCCAAAGGCAGTATTGAGCACCACATTGGCGGTTTTGCGTCCGACGCCGGGCAGCCTCTCCAGGGACTTACGGTCCGCAGGAACCCGGCCCTGATACTCTTCAACTAGGATGGCACAGGTCTTGATGATGTTTCCAGCCTTGCTGTTGAACAGCCCGATGGTTCGGATGTGGTGCTTGAGACCCTCCTCTCCCAGGGCGAGGATGGCCTCCGGGGTATTGGCCAGAGGGAAGAGTTCGGTGGTGACTCGGTTCACCATCTTGTCGGTAGCCTGGGCGGAGAGGATGACCGCCACCAGGAGCTCGAACGGAGTGGAGTACCCGAGCTCGGTGGTAGGTGCCGGGTTGGCGGCTTGCAGACGCTCGAAGAGGGCATGTCTTGTTTCCTTGTTCATGGGATCGCTGAGAGCGGAAGTGGCGGGTAATTACACCGAGTTTGCATAACCGGCTTGAGTGGCATTAAGCAATCCTGAATTATTTGGCGTTGTCCGGAGGGAGAAGATCCCTCCTGTGTCGGGACAGGGTTTGAGGTGTTGCGTTCGACGCACCAAGGCTCGCCGGCCGTGTGCAGATCAGTGCCAGCGTCTTAACGCAACCTACACCCAGATTACCCCCGCGCTGCCGGCCCGCGCGGCCTCGCGTTAAGTTGTAGGTTGGGTTAGGCGCGCGGTTCGATCCCGAAGCCCAGTGACAAGGCTGAACGCGCCGTAACCCAACACGCCGGACTGGTCCCGACGCAGGAGGGATCTTTTCCCACAACCAACGCCAAATAACCCCGGACCGCGCCCGGACCGGCACGGCGCCGAACG
>NZ_FLUY01000618.1 GCF_900092655.1 Candidatus Thiosymbion oneisti | reverse complement strand
CGCCGCTCGGCCCAGGCGGCAGCCTCGCGGCGGAGCGTTTCCAGATCCGGGATGCGCCGGTTAAGGCATTGCTCGCTAAAGACGCTCAGTTCGATCTCGGCGATGTCTAACCAACTGCCATGTTTGGGCGTGTAGTGGATCTCCAAGCGGTCGAGCAACCGCCGCGCTTGCGCGGGTGGAAAGGCTTTGTACAGCGAGGCCGGGGTGTGGGTATTCAAATTGTCCCACACCA
>NZ_FLUY01000835.1 GCF_900092655.1 Candidatus Thiosymbion oneisti | reverse complement strand
CGAATTAGTGTGGATTCGTGTCTATTCGTGGTTCGCTTATGGAAACAGTCGGTTCGAGTTGAATGTCAACAGGCCCTGGGCTCGGCCTCATACCGGTAATGCTTGACCCGGCGTCGGATGTTGCGCTGGATAATGATTCCCATGACCTTCCATTCGCGGCCTCTGAGGTCGATCTCAGGATACCGTCGGTTGAGAGCGATCAACCACTCTCTGCCTTGCTCGTCCATCTGGTACTGCCTGAACCAGCGCACGCCCTCTACCTCTGCGAAGACATACATGCCGTGGCTGCACCCTTCGGCCTGTTCGATGATGACGACGCATTTATCCGGGAACTCGGGCTCCATGCTGTCGCCGAGGACCTGGAGGGCGAAGGGCTCGCGCCAGGCGCAACCGGTTTCGTTATCGAGAGTAGGATTGGACATAGGCCGCCTTCATGTCGTGTCTTTCAGGAATCTATCCGGCTTTCGGGGTCTACCCCATTTTCGGACCGTTCGTGGTCCAATCCTGTGGCAATATCCGGTGATTGTACATGCACTCGCCGGCGGATCGGTTAAGCTTGGTCTATGAGTCACGATCAGAACTTCAAGAACCTCATCCTGGATTATCCCCGCCAAGCCCTGGCCTTTTTTGCGGCTGAGGAGGCCGCGGACCAACTGTCCGGCGCCGAGGTGCTGCCGGTGCGACAGGAGCAACTCAAGGATCGGCTCGGCGATCGTTTCCGGGAGCTCGATGTCCCCTTGTTGGTTCAATGGCCGGACGGTCGGCGCGAGGCCCTGTTGTTCGTCCTGGAAGAAGAAAGCGACCCACGGCGTTTCTCTATACACCGGCTGGCGTACTATTGCCTGAATCATCGACATCTATGCGGATCTGGACAACAATGAGCGGGCCAGATACGAGCAGGAATATCCCCAAGAGGCCGAGATCATGACGGGTTTTGCTGAACGCTTCATCGAGCAAGGCAGGCAACAAGGCAGGCTGGAAGGTAGACAGCAAGGCAGGCTGGAGGGTCGCCAAGAAGGCAAGCAAGCAGGTCAAGCTGCGATCCTGCTGCGGCAACTGCAGCTGAAATTCGGGGTCGTGCCCGAGGCGGTACGCCGAAAAATCGAGCGCGCCGACTCGCGGATGTTGCTGGTGTGGTCAGAGCGGGTATTGACCGCCGCCGGTATCGAGCAAGTCGTTGGCGATTGACAAGCTCGTTTTCTCCTATATGAGGCTTCAAACCGAAATCTCATCGCGGATCCTGTCGAAGAATCCCATGGACGGGATCTTTCAAAATCCCATAAGAACGATCACTCGATAGTCTGTCGGGAAGCCCAAAGCTACCATATGGCCGAACCCCGTCCAACGCTCTAGCCGGCCAACAAACCCCGCATGCGTCGTATCATCTCGACGGAGCCTGTCCATCGCGATCGCCGCGATCTGCACAATCTGCGCAGCATGCTTCCCTTTCTGTGGGAGTTCCGTGGCCGGGCGCTGTTGGCGCTGGCCTGTCTGGTGCTGGCCAAGCTCGCCAACGTGGGCATTCCGATCCTGCTCAAGGAGATCGTGGACGCCTTCGAGGACCCGCAAGCCGGGATGCTGGTGCTCCCGGTCTCTCTGTTGTCGGCCTATGGTGCGCTCAAGCTCAGTGCCTCCCTGTTCAACGAATTGCGGGATGCGGTCTTCGCCCGGGTACGTTACCGGGCCATGCGTCGGCTATCGACCCGGGTGCTGGAGCATCTGCACCGGCTGTCCCTGCGTTACCACCTGGAACGCCGGAGCGGCGCCATCAGCCGCGACCTGGAGCGAGGCACCCGGTCGGTGAGCACCATCCTCAACTATATGGTCTTCAGCATGCTCCCGGTACTGGTGGAATTCGCGCTGGTGGCCGCGGTGCTCCTGACCCGATATGCCGCCGTCTTTACGCTGGTTACCTTCGGGACGGTAATGGTCTATGTGGCCTTTACCCTCACCATCACCGAGTGGCGCATGGATTTTCGTCATCGGATGAACCGGCTCGATTCCCAGGCCAACGGGCAGGCTCTGGACAGCCTGATGAACTATGAGACGGTGAAGTATTTCGGCAATGAGGTCACGGAGCTCGCTCGCTATGATGATACCTTGAGAGATTGGGAGCAGGTTGCCGTCAAGAGCCAGTCTTCCATGTCCATCCTGAACTTCGGGCAAGGCGGGATCATCGCTATCGGGGTTACCTTGATCATGGTCTTTGCGGCCCGGGGGGTCGTCGCCGGCACCATGAGCATCGGTGATCTGGTGCTGGTAAACGCACTGCTGCTGCAATTGTTCATACCACTCAACTTCCTCGGTGTCGTTTACCGCCAGATCAAGTATGCCCTGGCGGACATGGATCTGGTGTTCAAGCTGTTGGAACGGGAACCTGAGATCGCCGATCGGCCCGGCGCCGGGCCTTTGGTCCTACACGGGGGCCAGGTGCGGTTCCAGCGGGTGGACTTTTATTACCAACCCCAGCGGCAAATCCTGCGGGGATTGGACCTCGCGCTCGAGCCGGGGCAGAAGTTGGCCGTGGTAGGCCCCAGCGGGGCCGGAAAGTCCACGCTGGCACGGTTGTTGTTTCGCTTCTACGACGTGACCGGCGGGCGCATCCTGATCGACGGTCAGGATCTGCGGGATATCACCCAAGATAGTCTGCGTGCCGCCATCGGCATCGTTCCCCAGGATACGGTGCTGTTCAATGAGAGCATTCTCTACAATCTGGCCTATGGGCGTCCGGGTGCGAGCCGTGCGGAGATCGAGCAGGCGGCACAGATGGCCCATATCCTGGATTTTATCGAAGGGCTACCGGAGCGGTGGGATACGGTGGTCGGGGAGCGGGGACTCAAACTTTCCGGCGGCGAAAAGCAGCGGGTAGCCATTGCCCGGGCCATGCTCAAACGGCCACGGATTCTGGTCTTCGACGAGGCGACTTCATCCCTGGACAGCCATACGGAGCGGGCCATCCAGCAGACCCTAGCGGAGGTCGCGGAGGACCACACGACCCTGGTCATCGCCCACCGTCTGTCCACTGTGGTGGACGCGGACCATATCCTGGTCATGGTGGGAGGACGGATCCGCGAGCAGGGTACCCATCGCCAGCTGTTGGAGCAGCAGGGAGTCTACGCCGAGATGTGGGAGCTGCAACGGCACGAGCGGGATGTCCCTGTTGCCTAGATCCGTTCATGACTGATGACCATTTGGACCGGCAACTCGGCATTCAGGTTCTAGCCGGTAACCAGAAGAGCCGACAAAATGTCAGCGGTCCCAGGGGCCGACAAAATGTCAGCGGTCCCAGGGGCCGACAAAATGTCGGCGGTTCCGGGGACGCTGGGACCGCCGTCTTTCAGACGGCTTACGCACCC
>NZ_FLUY01000221.1 GCF_900092655.1 Candidatus Thiosymbion oneisti | reverse complement strand
AGTGGCTCAGTTTGAAAATTTTATGCTTGGCCGCTCACTTTCCGGCCCATTTAACGCCAGGACGCAATGGCGCCAAGACGCAAAGATTCTT
>NZ_FLUY01000380.1 GCF_900092655.1 Candidatus Thiosymbion oneisti | reverse complement strand
CGAGAACCCAAGCTCCTCGCGCGATTGAGCATTGATGGGAAGCAATTTATCGGCTATTCCGAGCGTCTTCTCAAGGCATTCGGAACGGCGGTCGGCGCACCGGCATCGCTCACGGATCTTTGTGCCCGGCGTCAGACCAAGTACCTGCGCGGCATCCGGGCTGCGCGAGCGGTGTTTGTAGCCAAACAAGCGGCGTGATAAGGTTTGAGTGGGTAAAGTCCGCTGTGAGGACCGATTGGGTTGTCCGTTCCCCGTCGCTGTGCTTTTTGGGGAGCCGATTTGCAATGTTAGCCCTTCTATAAAAGGCCCCGCAATGGAAGTCAAATTAAGCAAGCAACA
>NZ_FLUY01001438.1 GCF_900092655.1 Candidatus Thiosymbion oneisti | reverse complement strand
TGTAACATGACCAACGGCACTGGCCGCTATACCCCCTCTCCCTCCGGGAGAGGGTTGGGGAGAGGGGATCAAAAAGACGAATCTCTTTACGTTAACACTTGTGAATTTACCACTACCAGATTTTAATTCACGGGGAAAAAGAGGAAAGGAGCCAGGTTCAATTTCTGAGAACTCTCCTGCCTCGGAATCGGCCTATGCCCTAGTCGATTCCAGGGTATTGCCCTCGAGTCTATAATCCCTCAACGCGCGTTGAACTGCTTCCGGCTCCTTTTGCAGCACGAGGAGAAAATGCTTGGAAACCCCGCGTGGAACGCTCCGGCCCTGTTCCCACTCCTGCAGGGTTCGAACGCTGAAACCGAACGCCTGTGCGAACTGCGTTTGACTCATGTGAAACTGCTCGCGGATGTACCGAACGTTGATCTCTCCCGGGATGTGGATACGGTAATCCTTAGGTTCCGCCTGTCCTTCAGCGAAGGCGAGGGCTTGCTCGGCACTTTCGATCAGACGTTTCCCAGCTTCACTCATCCTGTTTGCTCCGGTAAGTTTCGGCTAACCGTTGCAGCACACCCCTCAGGGTATTCTTCTCATTCTGGCTGAGATCAATCTTCTCCCCTTTGGCATAGATATCCAAAAGAAAAACAGGAATGTCTTCACCGCTGAAAAAGGTAATGATTCTGTATCCACCGCTTTTTCCTTTGCCTCTCGCAGCGAACCGCAGTTTTCGCGCTCCACCAGTGCCGGGCACAGGATCTCCAGCCCTCGGATGGTTTGCGATGAGCAACCTGATTTCGTCGAGCTCTGCCTCACTCACCCCAGCCTGTGCTGTTCGACGAATGAAGACAGGCGTTTCAACCAGGGTATGCATGCATAATTCTTCAGACAAGATACGTGAATAACGTAGAACAATCAAGTCATCGGTTGATTGTACGGACTTGTTTATTCTCCTTGTCCTTCTCGTCGTTCGCCATGACCGAAACCTCGAGATCGGTTTGATGGACGCTTGCTTTGCCCATCCTATGCGCTACGCTTTGCGCTCACGCAGGGCGTCGATCAGGACTTCTTTGTTCTGATAGCGCACGTCCTTGCCTTTGGCAATGAAGATCACCTGCTCGGCGATGTTGCCGGCGTGGTCTCCGATATTGGCAAGGGCGCGCAGGACGAAGACGACGTCCAACACCTGGCCCACCAACTGGGTGTCTTCGAACACGAAGGTCATGGCATGGCGTATCGCCGCGTCGAATCCGTCATCCAGCTCGGAACCGTCTTCCAGCATCTCGTGTGAGTCTGCCGTTGCGCTACCCGATTGGTGTCCGGCCAGGTCGCCCAGCTGGGAGCCGTCTTCGAACACATCAAGGGCCAAATCCACATCGACCTTGGCAAGGGCATCGAGACTGCGTTCCAGCAAGCGACGGGTGACCTGGTCGAGGCTATGGATATGATGGAGTATCTTCTTCGACGCCGGTCGCCGGCTCGTCCGTCCCATGAGTCGGATCGCGCACCAGGCGATCTGTGCGGCCTTGTCCCCCGCCCGTTCCAGATCGCCGGCGACCTTGGACAGGGCGAGGATAAACCGCAGATCGATGGCAGCCGGCTGGCGCTTAGCGATGAGGTCGAAGATGGCCTCGTCGATATCGAGCTCGCAAGCATCGATCTTGCGCTCGTTATCGACGACCTCACGGGCCAGGCCGATGTCCCCCTCGCCCAGGGCGCTGACGGATTTGCGTACCTGCTCCAGCACCTGCGCCCCCATTTCCAGCACCAGCTTGCGGGCGTTGCTAAGCTCCTTGTCATATTTGCGAACCGTGTGGCCCTTGGTAACTTCGGTCATGCCGCACTCCATTCGGAATCGGAAACAATTGCGCGGAATTATCCGAGCTTGGCGGGTTTGGTTCCCGTGTCTACGGAATGGTGGACACAGGCCTGATTCTCTCCGCGGCGCGGAGCAACCAGGTTCCCACGCAGCGCGTGGGAACGAGAAAAATGCCCAACCGCGAATCATGTGATAGCGCGAATCATATGATAGGGAGTGGGCGATTAACTTCTCTGACGCAATATGTTGGAACAGGAGGGGCTAACCGTCTACCCGCTTGATCTGAAAAACGCGAGCGATTCATCCGAATCTGCCGGTGATATAGTCCTCGGTGAGCTTGTGGTTGGGACTGGTGAAGATTTGGTTGGTCTCGCCGACCTCCACCAGATCGCCGAGATGGAAGTAGGCGGTACGCTGGGACACCCGGGCCGCCTGCTGCATGGAGTGGGTCACGATGGCGATGCTGTAGTTTTCCCGCAGCTCGTCGATCAGCTCCTCGATCTTGGCCGTGGCGATGGGGTCGAGGGCCGAGCAGGGCTCGTCCATCAGGATCACTTCGGGAGAAACGGAGATGGTGCGGGCAATACACAGGCGCTGCTGTTGGCCCCCGGAGAGGCCGGTTCCGGGTTGATCCAGCCGGTCCTTGACCTCATCCCAGAGCCCCGCCTTGCGCAAGCTCGACGCCACCAGCTCGTCCAGCTCGGCCTTGTTGTTGGTGAGGCCGTGGATGCGTGGCCCGTAGGCGATGTTCTCGTAGATGGATTTGGGGAAGGGATTGGGCTTCTGAAACACCATGCCGACCTGCGCCCGCAGGGGCACCACGTCCAGCTTCTTATCGTAGATCTCGATGCCGTCCAGCTTGATGGTGCCGGTGACGCGGCAGCCGGGGATCTCATCGTTCATCCGGTTGAGGCAGCGCAGAAAGGTGGACTTGCCGCAGCCGGAGGGGCCGATCATGGACACCACCTCGCGCTTTCCGACGTCCAGGCTCACATGCTTGATGGCGCGCTTTTCTCCGTAATAGACATCGACGCCCCGGCACTGCATGCGGGCATCCTTGACGGTATAGTCGCCGACCGTGCCCCCGAACACGCCCTCCTGCTCCAGGTCGGAAGCGGTCATAGCGACGGCATCCTCAGTGGCTACTTCAACAGTCGTGCTCATTGTTCATACCTCGATTCAATCCAACGTCGGGCTAGTACAGATGCTCGGCTAGTACAGATGCTCTCAATGATCGGTAACATTGAACCCGCAAGACTCGGATCAATCCGTGACCGGAAGATTCAGCCGCAAAGCAACGCAAATGGATCAAGAACCAGCGATGATAACGAATCGATTGCGGTCGATTTGCGTTGATTCGCGTTCATTTGCGGCAGAAAGATGATTCCCATGTTATCGGTACTTCGGTGCTGCTGTACTAGCCCGCGTAGGGCGGATAAGCTTGCGCCATCCGCCGTATGCCAGCCACCTCCATCGCCCTGGCCTGATCCGACCTACGGGCTTATCCAACCAGTTGGACACGCCCAGCGTCCAAAGATGCGGTTCGCGCCTCCTCGTGGTGCCATCCTGTAAGACCTACCGCGCTCACCGCATCCTACGGGCTCATACCTCGGTTCAATCCGGCGTCGGGCCAGTGGCCTACCAGCGCCGTTCGAATTTCTGCCGCAGTAATACCGCGACCAGGTTCATGGTGATCAGAAAAGCCAGCAAGACCATGATGGCCGCCGAGGTCCGCTCCACGAAGCCGCGCTCGGGGCTGTCCGCCCACAAGTAGATCTGAACCGGCAGCACCGTCGCCGGATCCGTCACTCCGCCCGGGATGTCGACGATGAAGGCGATCATGCCGATCATCAGCAAGGGTGCGGTCTCGCCCAGGGCCTGCGCCATGCCGATGATGGTCCCGGTCAGCATGCCGGGCATGGCCAAGGGCAGGACGTGATGGAACCGGGTCTGCAGGGGCGAGGCGCCGACACCCAGGGCGGCCTCACGGATCGACGGCGGCACCGACTTGAGGGCCGCGCGGCCGGCGATGATGATGGTGGGCAGGGTCATCAGGGTCAGCACCAGGGCGCCCACCAGGGGGGTGGAGCGCGGCACGCCGAAGAAGTTGATGAAAACGGCCAGGCCCAGCAGGCCGAACACGATGGAGGGCACGGCGGCCAGGTTGTTGATGTTGACCTCGATGAGATCGGTCCAGCGATTCTTGGGCGCGAATTCTTCCAGGTAGAGGGCCGCACCCACGGCGATGGGAAACGAGAACAGCAAGGTCAACGCCAGGGTGTACAAGGAACCCATCAGGGCCCCGGCGATGCCGGCCAGCTCGGGCTCGCGGGAGGTCCCCGCGGTGAAGAAGAGGGTGTTGAATTGCTTCTCCAACCGACCGTCCGCGACCAGGGTATCCACCCAGCCCAGGGTTCGGTCCTTCACCCGCCGCTCGGATTCAGGCACCGCGCGGTCGATATGCCCCTTAGCCAGCATGTCGATGTCATCGTCGGCGAGTAGCCAGACCTCCGACTCGGTGCCGATCAGTCCGGGATCGGCTAAGACCCGCTCCCGCAGCTGCTGCGGGGCACCGGGGCTCAGCAGCTGATAGAGTGCCCGTTTGTCCCGACGGCCTGAGACCTCCGGGAAGCGCGCGGTGAGCGCAGTGCGTATCAGCTTCCGGTAATCGGCCTGTGAGAGGGTGTCCGGCGCGCGTGATCCGGTGGGGTCGATGAGCGCCGGATCGAACCGGATGGGGAGCCGGATGTAGGTCTGCTGGAAGGCCGTATAGCCCTTGCCGACGATGTCGACGAATAGGATGGCCACGAACAGCAGGCCGAGCACTACCGCCCCTACCCCTAAGAAACGGAAACGCCTCTCCGCGGCGCGACGCCGTTGGAGGCCGGCGTTGACGAGGTCGATGGTGCGCTTGGGCGGTGCCTCGGGTACTTGCTTATTCATATTGTTCCCGATATTTGCGCACGATATGCAGGGCGATCAGGTTCAGGATCAGGGTGACGACGAAGAGCGTCAGGCCCAGGGCGAAGGCGGCCAGGGTCTTGGGGCTGTCGAATTCCTGATCCCCGGTCAGCAGGGTGACGATCTGGACCGTCACCGTGGTCACGGCCTCCAAGGGGTTCCAGGTCAGGTTGGCCGACAGGCCGGCGGCCATGACCACAATCATGGTCTCGCCGATGGCGCGTGACACCGCCAGCAGCACGCCGCCGACGATGCCGGGCAGGGCCGCGGGAAAGATGACCTTTTTGATCGTCTCGGAGCGGGTCGCGCCCAAGGCATAGGAACCGTCGCGCATGGCCTGGGGGACGGCGTTGATCACGTCATCCGAGAGGGAGGACACGAAGGGAATGATCATGATCCCCATGACCAGGCCTGCGGCCAGGGCGCTTTCGGAGGCAACCGCGAGCCCCAGGGAGGCCCCCAGATCACGGATGAAGGGGGCTACCGTGAGCGCGGCGAAGAAGCCGTAGACTACGGTCGGGATACCGGCCAGGACCTCCAGTACCGGCTTGGTGATGGTCCGTATCTTGGCCGGCGCATACTCGGACAGATAGATGGCGGCCATGAGGCCGATGGGCACCGCGATCAGCATGGCGATCAGGGAGACCAGCAGGGTCCCCGTGAACAGGGGAATCGCCCCGAAGGCGCCCGACGCTCCCACCTGGTCCGCCCGCAGCGCGATCTGGGGACTCCATTCGGTACCGGAGAGAAACTCCGTCACCGAGACCTTCTGGAAGAACCGGATCGACTCGAAGATCACCGACAACAGGATGCCGAGGGTGGTCAGGATGGCAATCGAGGAGAAGACCACCAGGATCACCATCAGCGTCGACTCCACCCCGTTGCGGGCCCGCAGCTCCGGGTGGGTCCGCTTCCAGGCGAGCGCGAGTCCGCCTAAGGCCACGGCCAGGACCAGGGACCACATGGCGATATCGGCTAGGCCCTGCAGGTGGGCGTACTTGTCCGCGGCGGCCTGCAGCGCGGGCGTCACCTCGCCCGAGACGATGTTCCCGGTCGCCAGGTTCTCGATGTCATTAAGCAGCAGACCCTTCTGCCCCGTGGAAAGACCTGCCGTCATTTCCGCCGGCAGCTCCGCCTCCACCAGGCCGGTCACGATGACATCCTGGAACCCGACCCAGAAGCCGAGCAGCAGCAGCGCCGGCAGACCTGTCCACAGGGCGGCGTAGAAGCCGTAGTAACCCGGCAGCGAGTGCAGGGTCTTGATCCGATCCACGCCCCCGGCGACAGACACGGCCCGCTGGTAACCGAACCGATAGGCCAGCGCCATGACGCCGAGGAGTACGAGCAGCAGGACAGGGGATTGCATGGGACAGCTTCGTTACTGATTATGTAATTTTTGCGCTCAATGGAAAACGTTCCGGATGCTCGATTATTTCCTGAGATAAATCGACGTCGATGTCGGGCCAGTAATAGTGCCCTGGAGCATGTTCTTCTACGTTGATGATCGAGCTTATTGTTTGTTCTCTGAACCAGGGGAAGTCGTCATATGAAATAAAGAACTCTCTATTATGAGCGAAAAGCCATAATCCGTACGCGGATACGTTCGTAACCTCAACACTTGAAGTATGTTTTCCATGCGCTAACGAGTTCATCGTGATGAGCCTCTATATATATCTCGATTTGCTTCAAGTTCTTTCTTGAGAATCGACAATTTTTTGCAAGTTCAATTTCCGGTTCAAGCCAAAACTTTGCTTCGCCACTACCTGACGCCACATGGACGTGCATACGCTCTTCCTCTTTCGAGAAAAAGAAAAACCTGAATCCGTTCTCTCGGAATACCGTTGGACTCATGCGCTATCGTTCACCTATTCATTTTTTGTTCTTCGCCTCTTGGGCTGGTCTGACATAGTTGGGACATCTATCGGGACCGTTGGATAACCCCATCTTTAGGAATTTTTCAAACTGGCATCCGGTTAGGTGCCTTACCACTCGAAAATTTACCACTGGCCGTTCCCGAACAGCCACACCGCAGAGAGGATAATTTTTGCGCCGTAACTGCTCGCTTCAAAAAACAAAACCGGCGACCCATTGGACCACCGGTGGTTCTTTACGGTCTAACCCCGAACCCAAACCCCAGAGTTATTTCTTCTCAGGCTTGCGCATCGGCTCCATGGCCCGGGCGGATTTGGCCACCTTGTCACGCTCCTTTTTGGGCAGCGGGATCAGGCCCTTGTCAGTGAGGTAGCCCTCGTCTCCCCAGGCCTTCTCGCTGGTGAACTCCTTCACGTACTCCTCGATGCCCGGAATGGTACCCACGTGGGCCTTTTTGACATAGAAGTACAGGGAGCGGGAGATCGGATAATCGCCGGAAGAGATGGTCTCGAAGGTCGGTTTGACACCCTTGATCTTGGAGCCCTTGATCTTGTCGATGTTCTGATCCAGGAAGCTGAAGCCGAAGATACCCAGCGCCGTCGGATTGGCCTTGAGCTTCTGGACGATCAGGTTGTCGTTCTCACCCGCTTCGACGTAACGACCGTCCTCACGCACGCCGTGGCAGATCGCCTTGTACTTCTTTTTGTCCTTCTTCTTCATGGCTTTGATGAAGTCGAACTGCTTGCAGCCGGCTTCCATCGCCAGCTCCACAAAGGCATCGCGCGTACCCGAGGTCGGCGGCGGACCCAGGACCTCGATCTTGGCATCCGGCAGTTTGGAGTTGACCTCCTTCCAGGTCTGGTAAGGGTTGGCTACCAGCTTATCGCCACCTTTCGGGTCCGGCACGTCCTTGGCCAACCCTAAGAAGATGTCCTTGGGTGTCAGGTCGAATTTAACGGCCTCCTTGGCATTGGCGATGGCGATGCCGTCAAAACCAATCTTGACCTCGACGATCTCCTTGACTCCCTTCTTCTTACAGGTATCGAACTCGGAGCCCTTGATGCGGCGCGAGGCGTTGGTGATGTCGGGATGCTTGACGCCGACCCCCTCGCAGAACAGCTTGAGGCCGCCACCGGAGCCGGTGGACTCGATCTTCGGGGTCTTGAACTTGGTTGTGCGACCGAAGTTTTCGGCGACCGTGGTCGCAAAGGGAAACACGGTCGAGGAACCAACGATGTTAACGGTGTCGCGGGCCAGGGCCTGGGTGGCGAAAGGGGCCGCGACGGCCATAACGGCGGTGGCAATCAGCGTCTTCTTCATAAAAACCTCACACTTGGTGTATGGATGCGAACCCGTATTGCTACGGCCTAGGGTTGGGATTCTATAGCAACCTCATTACCATTTCGTGAATCCCCCGCTTGTTTCCACCCCCGGCGCGACCCTAGTATCCCGTTCCGCCTTATTTTGCATTCTCTTAAGCCCCCAAATGCGCCCAGGCAAGGCACAGCGTGCAGGGAATAGCTCACGCTCTTGCCAAGCGCTGTAACGCCGCCTTGGCGTGTTTGGAGGGCTCCCTTCGGGCGCGGCGAGAAGTGACCAGCTGCGTTGTTGCGCGAGCTTGAAAGAGGACCAGCTATTCCTGCGCTCGCGCGCCTCGCATCTGGCCGCTTCTCGCCTCGCTGAGAACGCAAAATAAGGCGGAACGGGGTACTAGGGTGTGGTGAGCGCAGCGAACCGCAGTGGTCAGCGGAAACCTTGGCGTGCGGCGGCAGCCTCACCCCGGTACCGACTGGAATCCGCAGTGCCCGACATGACCGCAGGGTCGGCCATGGAGTGCCCGACCGCCGCCGCTTTGGATTTGGCGACCTATAAGGCATTGCGGCCAGAGGAAAGCGCCCTCGCGGCGGCGCGTGTGGAACCCGATGCTCAGGTTTCCGGCAAACGCTGCTGGTATCCCCCGTCGCTGAGATTCGATGTGGCTGCGCCGCTTAAGCCGGCGCACTCCAAAGCAGTCCGGAATCCAAAAGGGCCAAACAGAAAGCGAGGCCGAAACCCCGCTTTTCTTCGTCCAGGAGGAAACGCCTGCGGCTTTTATGCGCCCGGCTTCTTCGCCCAGGAGGCACACCAACCCTTCATGGAGACAGCCTTGCCCGGGAAGAGTTGGCAGGGACGCCAATCACCGGCACCGTCCTGGATGAACATGCAGTTAGCGCAGGTTTGACCCTTCGGTGCCATTGGCACCTTTGGCGCCTTTGGCTCTTTCTCTCCGTCCTTTGGCTTAGGCTTATACTCGACAGTGGCGTCATGCCTGTACTCTAAGGCAAGTGCCGTAGGATCTTTCTCTTCGTCGAGATGGGGTAGATCTGCTTTCTCCTTTTTTTCCTTCTCCGGATCTTTCGCCTGTGCGGCTGCCATACCGACCAGGTTCATCAGCGGGACAGCGGCCAGGCCTCCCATCATCGCTTTGATGGCATCACGACGACTCTCGCTCATCGGCTTATCGGACATGGTTGTCTTCTCCGGTAATTTCGACTGTTGGGAACATCTAATTTTGGGACATTACCAATGGTCTTGTCCAATACAGATGGACCTGAAGGCGTCGATGTGCTACAGATCGTTCGACCTGGGTGAGGATCAAGCAACCGGAGCTGCGGACCCCTGCATCGGTTCCGCGAGGCGTGGGTGGGGGGCACGGTGTAGTACGGACTTACGATCTGCCAGCCCGCGTAGGGCGGGAAAGGCGCGGCCACCTGGCACCGCGATTACCGCGCTGGCCGGCGCGCCGCGTCCCGCCTTTTCCCGCATCACACAAACATCGCACAAAGACACCAAGCCACAAAGAGATATCACTGCTGTCCGGTAAAACCTTCGCCCCACTCACGTAACAGCTTGTAAAGACATGCAAAACGGCGGATTTTTGGGTGTCACCGATTTGAATCGTCGTGCGAGTCTTCAAAATAGCCCGTTTCGGGGATTTTGGGGACACCCTCATGCACGTCGGCCGGCTCGTTTTTTCGCAGGTCATCGACCATTTGCCACTACACACCTTCCGGCGTTGCGTAGCGCGCTACGACGGCAACCGTTACAAGAAGACCTTCTCTTGTCTCGACCAATACCTCTGCATGGCGTTTGCGCAGCTCACTTTTCGCGAAAGTCTGCGCGATATCGAGGTTTGCCTGCGCGCCCAGAAAGACAAGCTGTACCACATGGGCATCCGTGGCGGCGTTTCCCGAAGCACGCTGGCCGACGCGAACGAACGCCGGGATTGGCGTCTCTATGCCGATCTTGCTCAAGCACTGATCGGCATCGCACGCCCCCTCTATGCCGACGAGGACCTGGGGCTCGAGCTCGACAACACCGTCTATGCGCTCGACGCCTCCACCATCGATCTATGTTTGTCTGTGTTTCCGTGGGCACTGTTCCGCTCGACCAAGTCCGCCGCCAAACTCCATACCCTGCTGGATCTTCGCGGCAACATACCGACCTTTATCCATATCTCCGACGGCAAGCTGCACGACGTCAACGTCCTGGATATCCTGCTGCCGGAACCGGGCGCTTTCTACATCATGGATCGCGGCTATGGGGACTTCGAACGCCTGTTCCTGCTGCATATGGCCGGAAGTTTCTTTGTCATCCGCGCCAAGTCCAACACCAAGTGCCGGCGCCGCTACTCCCATCCGGTGGACAAATCCGGTGGTGTTCGATGCGATCAGACCATCGTGCTGACGGGAGTCACGTCGGTACACGACTACCCGCAGCCGTTGCGTCGCGTCAAATACCTCGATGCTCAGACCGGCAAGGTCTTCAACTTCTTGACCAACAACTTTGCCATTCCGGCACACACGGTAGCCGACCTGTACCGATACCGCTGGCAGGTCGAGCTATTCTTCAAATGGATCAAGCAGCACCTGCGCATCAAGTCGTTCTTCGGGACCTCCGAGAACGCCGTCAAAAGCCAGATCTGGATCGCCATCTCCGTCTACGTGCTCGTGGCCATCATCAAGAAACGCCTCGCTATCGACGCCGATCTTTACACAATGCTACAGATACTGAGCCTTACCTTATTCGAGCGATCCCCGTTAAATCAGATACTTACGGACGCCTCCGAGTTGGGTTACAGAAATCATGAGGGTGGGGTCAGCAACCAATTGAATCTATTTGATAATTTACCCGGACAGTAGTGAAGAGATATGGTAATCGATAAATTAAAAGAATTTCTGCGCCTGGAGTCTGCCAGTGGAATTCTGCTCCTGATTGCTGCTTCGCTGGCTATGGTGGTCGAAAATTCGGCGGCAAAATACCTCTATGATGCATTACTCGGCACTCCGGTCGAAATCAAAATCGGTGATTTTGAAATTGCTAAACCGCTGCTGCTCTGGATAAACGATGGCCTGATGGCCATTTTCTTCTTCCTTATCGGCCTTGAGGTAAAGCGAGAATTCCTGGCCGGTGAACTATCCGATCCTTCTCGCGTTGTTTTGCCTATTATTGCAGCAGTAGGCGGTATGGCTATCCCCGCCGCGATCTATGCCTCGATAAATTGGGGTGATCCGGTAGCCATGAAAGGGTGGGCAATCCCTTCGGCTACGGATATCGCATTCGCATTAGGGGTACTTGCATTGCTTGGCAGCCGGATACCACAATCCCTGAAGTTGTTTCTCATGACCCTGGCCATAATCGACGACCTGGGTGCCATCATCATTATCGCGGTGTTCTATACCGCCGATCTGTCGTTTTCTTCGTTGCTGCTTGCTGTAATCGCCATCGTCGGCCTGTTCATCATGAATCGCAGCGGTGTATTGAGGTTGGCACCCTATATGCTGATTGGTGTGGTATTGTGGGCGGCAGTGCTCAAGTCCGGCGTACATGCAACGCTCGCGGGCGTGTTGACTGCCTTCTTCATCCCCTTCAAGCGAGAGGCGGGAGAAACCCACACCCAGCTGGAAAGATTGGAGCACGACCTTCACCCAGCGGTCGCTTATGGTGTCTTGCCGCTATTTGCTTTTGCGAATGCCGGTATCTCGTTTGAAGGCATTACGCTGGAATCCATGCTCCATCCGGTTCCATTTGGTATTGCAGCAGGCCTTTTTATCGGCAATCAAATCGGCGTATTCGGCTTCAGTTGGCTGGCGATAAAGCTGGGGATATCGGAGATGCCTCAAGCCGTCGGTTGGGTGCAGCTCTATGGCGTTGCCTTACTCTGTGGAATCGGTTTCACAATGAGCTTGTTTGTCGGTTCGCTCGCATTCGAGCAAGGCGGCCCTGATTTCGCCGTAGATGACAGATTGGGCATTCTGTCCGGTTCGCTTGCATCCGGTATATTAGGTTACGTTGTATTGCGCTTTTTCTCCGGAAATAATCGTCCGGCCCCTACACCCAGTTAACCGGTTGCATGCCCGTAAACAGTAAAAATCGAGGAATCCGATAAAACGGATGGGACAGACAAGGTCTAACCCAATGCCATTAAGTTAAAGGTTACCGGTCGACAAAAAAGAAGAGAAACTACGAGTCACGCGAATCCGCGCGAAATTGTCATCCCGAACCGAAGGGAGGGATCTGTTTCGCGCCGATTTGTGCACTTCGTCGTTTTATTTCCGCATTGGTGTTGCCCACGAAGGCGTCTTTTCAATCCGCAGATTACGCAGATTTTCACAGATTGTTTCGTTCTTAATCTGTGGAAATCTGCGCAATCTGTGGATAAAGAAAGTTCGGTACACCAGACCGCGCCAAATTATTCAGGATTGCTTTTAACCAGACAGCTTCTCACACGGGCAGCCGTCCCGTAGTAACCCGTTCCCGGCCACCGAAATCGGGATGGGTGCGGATGTCCTCGAAACCATGCTGATTGAAGATCATTCGCACCGCCGGTCCTTGGTCGAAGCCGTGCTCTAAGGCAATGAATCCGTCGGGTCGGAGCCGGGAGGCCGCCTGCGCGCCCAAAATGCGGATGGCGTCGAGCCCGTCGGGGCCGGCAGCCAAGGCCCTGCGCGGCTCCCAAGGCAAATCGCCCTGCCTGAGGTGGGGATCCGCATCGGGGAGGTAAGGGGGGTTGCCGACGATAGCGTCCAGGGACCGCTCGGCGATGGGCGCCAGCCAGTCGCAACTGACAACGTGCACGTTCCTAAGTGCGTAAGTGCGGAAGTTCCTGCCGGCCATGCGGGCAGCTCCCATATCCTGGTCGGTCGCGATCAGGATCCAGGCGGGTCGTTCGGAGGCCAGTGCGGCGGCGATGGCGCCGCTGCCGCTGCCGGCGTCCAGGACCAGGAGCGGTGCGTCGGCGCGGAGCCGTTCCAGCGCCAGCTCCACCAAGAGTTCCGTCTCCGGGCGCGGAATCAGGGTATCCGGGGTGACCTCCAGATCCAGGGTCCAGAATGCTTGACAGCCTCGGATATAGGCTATGGGTTCGCCGGTGAGGCGGCGTTGGATCAGGACCTCGAAGCGTGCCAGGTCCGCCTCGCCGAGCTCGGCCTCCGGCCAGGCCAGGAGTTCCGTACGCGTGTGCCCGGTCGCATCGCACAACAGCAATGCCGCCTCCAGGTGAGGAGAGGCCTGGGGGAGTGCCGCCAGTAATTCGGTGGCCTCTTGGAGTATCCCTCTAATACCGGGTTGCCGCCGTGCATCCTTTGGACATCTTCTATTCGAAGGTGTCTTTTTTTCTTGACAATAGGTTCTACGGTCATCTAAGTTTGACATATAGGCATCTTGAAGAATTCAAGGTACCAGCGCGGGGCAAGCTTATTCTACTATTTTTCAGGTGCTTACGTGCTTGAAAAATGGAGCGAAGCGGAAACCGTAACTGACATAAACATAGCAAATGGAGGTAAAAGTGGAATTCCTATCTGGCTACTATAGCGAAGATCGCGTGGCAGGTGGGGAGCAGCGTAGATACTCGTACCCGGAAAATGGAGTGCCGGCGGTTGACGTAGACTGTCTGGATATACTTCCATCCTATGCTGCTGCGTGGAGGGCAGAGTACTCATCGACGTCGTCTTCTAACGACGGGGGATGATGTTGCACCTTTAGACGAAACGATAGTTTGTTTAACTATACGAGCGTAAAGTAGTGAAGGTAACACAAGGAATATTGGAACACATACGTGATCCGGAAACTTTTAACAGGGTCGTGGTTGAACATGCTGATGAGATCTACCAATCTTGTCTCTTAGTACCTGTGTTCTCACGGGCACGAGCCAGCGATGCCTATACCGCCTGGGAGAATGACGTCCGGCGAGTCGCAGAGTTTGATTTAGGCGGGAAGCCCCTGGATCACTTGAAACAAGCTGCGCATTTGGCGTACTGGCTTCGTCGTATGGGTCCAATCATCGATTCTCGTGATAGCTCAAAGAACATTCAGGATGGAGCCGGATATGTCGACTTAACAAAGGATCAAGAAACCCTCCGTGAGCTTCTCTTCAAATATTCGACTGAATATTTGGCATTCGACTTGGGATACCAGATTTGCGCATTCTACGAAAAAGCTAAGGCTGGAGCGTCAGGAAGAAACCAGAATTTTGCGCCTACTACCGAATATGTCGATACAGTTTGCCATTTTTTGAAATTCAAGAATATTTCGCCCCACGCATTGTTCTTGATTTATAAGTCTCTGTTTCTTGAGAGGTTTTAATCAGCGTAGTGGCGTTAGGTGGCCACATCGTTTTACTTTCGCTTGTATAACGGAGTTGGGTGTCGGGTTTTGTCTTTTGCTTTGCGTATCTGCGGAACGGAAATGGTCTAACGCGCCTATCAACCTGCTTTCATCTTTGTCTTTTACCTGCCTGAATCTCCCATCCCGAAATATTCATGGGCGCCTTGAAAAATTGCTTCCTGGCAATTCTTCAAGGTGCCCATCAGTCAAAACCGGCACTTAGGCTCGATCTTTCATCAGGGCTACCAGTTGCTCCGCCTGGTATTCCTGGATCAAGGGGTCGATGATCTGGTCCAGCTGTCCGGTCATAATCTCTTCGAGCTTGTACAGGGTCAGGTTGATGCGGTGGTCAGTAACCCGGTTCTGCGGAAAATTGTAGGTACGGATGCGCTCGGAGCGATCACCACTGCCGACCTGTAGCCGGCGGGACCGGGCCTGCTCGTCGACTTGGGCGGCCTGGGCCTGGGACAGTAGCTTGGATTGCAGCAGGGACATGGCCCGGGACTTGTTCTTGTGCTGGGAGCGTTCATCCTGACATTCCACCACGATCCCGGAGGGCAGGTGGGTGATGCGTACCGCCGAGTCGGTCTTGTTCACATGCTGGCCGCCGGCGCCGGAGGCGCGATAGGTGTCGATGCGCAGGTCCTTGGCGTCGAGCGCCAGGTCGTCGATGGCCTCGGCCTCGGGCAACACCGCAAGGGTACAGGCCGAGGTGTGGATGCGGCCCTGGGATTCGGTCTCGGGTACCCGTTGGACGCGGTGGGTGCCGGCCTCGAATTTGAGGTGCGAGAAGATGCCGCCGCCGCTGATGCGCAGCACGGTCTCCTTGTAGCCGCCGAGCTCACCGGCGCTCTCGCTCATCTGCTCGACCGACCAGCCTCTGAGCTCGGCGAAGCGCACATACATGCGGGCCAGATCGGCAGCGAACAGGGCCGCCTCCGCGCCGCCGGTGCCGGCGCGGATCTCCAGGAAGACGTTGCGTTGGTCGTGGGGATCCAGGGGCACCAGCAGTCGTTTCAGCTCTGGCTCCAGGGCCTGGCGCCGTGCGGTACCGGCAGCGATCTCCTCGCGGGCCAGCTCCGCCAACTCCGGGTCTGCCAGTAGCTCCTCGGCGCCGGCGATTGTATCCTCGATTTGCCGATAGCGCCGATAACCGGCTACCACGGCCCCCAGCTGGGCGTATTCCCGGCTCAGCTCGCGCAGCTGTCGCGGGTCCTCCTGGATCTGTGGATCGGCCAGCAGGACGGTGAGCTCGCCGCAGCGGTCCGTAAGCTGATCGAGCTTGTGGCGAATGGAGGGATTCATAAGGAAGAACCCGATTTTTCGTGGGGTCGGAAGAGCTCGTTGGCGGCCGCCAACAGCTCTTCCCGGCCCTCCCGTCCGGCTTGTCGCAGGCAGACGCTGGGTCCGTGCAGGAGCTTGTTGGTGAGGGTGTGCGCCACAAAGCCGATGACTTCCTCGGGGGGCTTGCCGCCTTGGAGTTGGCGCCGGGCCTTGGTGAGCACCTGATCGCGCAGGCGCTCGGCACGGTCACGGTAGTCCTGGATCAGGGTCACCGCATCCAGGGAACGCAGCCAGCAGAGGAATTCCTCGGTATGGAAACCGATGATCTCCTCGGCCTGTTCGGCGGCCTCACGGCGCGAGCGCAGGCCTTCCGCCACCAGGTCCCGGAGATCGTCCACGGTGTAGAGATAGACGTCGTCGAGCTCACCCACTTCCGGTTCGATGTCGCGGGGCACGGCGATATCCACCATAAAGATGGGTCGATGCTTGCGTTGTCTGAGGGCCCGCTCCACGGTTCCCTTACCGAGTATGGGCAGCGGGCTGGCAGTGGAGGTGATGAGGATATCCGCCTGCGGGAGGTGATTTGCCACTTCGGTCAGGGCGATGGCGAAGCCGTCGAACCGGACGGCCAGGCCGTGGGCGCGCTCGACCGTGCGGTTGGCGACCAGGATGCGCCCGATCCGGTGTTGGTGGAGGTGACGCGCGGCGAGCTCGATGGTCTCACCGGCGCCGACAAGCAGGGCGGTTTGGTCGCTCAGGTCGCTGAAGATTTGTCGTGCCAGGCTGACTGCCGCGAAGGCCACGGAGACCGGGCTGTTGCCGATGGCGGTATCCGTGCGCACCTGCTTTGCCACCGCGAAGGCGTTTTGAAACAGTCGGCCGAGCAGTTTGCCCGTGGCTCCGCTGTCATTGGCTACTTGAAAGGCCGTCTTCACTTGACCGAGTATCTGGGGCTCGCCGAGTACCATGGAATCGAGTCCGCTGGCCACTCGCAGCAGGTGCGAGACCGCCTCGCGGTCCAGCCGCGTGTAGAGGTAAGGCTCGAGGTGCGCCGGGTCCAGTCCGTGGAATCGCCCCAACCAGTCAGTAATTGGCTCCCCCCCCTCGGCATGCCCCCCGGTGTGCCCCCCGGCATGCCCCCCGGTGTGCATGGAGCAGTAGATCTCGGTGCGGTTGCAGGTGGACAGGATGAGTCCCTCACAGATCGGTGCGAGCCCGGTGAGACTGCGCAGGGCGCCCACCAGGATGTCCGGTCCGAAGGCGACGCGTTCGCGCATTGCCACGGGGGCGGTCTTGTGGTTGAGTCCGACTGCCAGAATCGCCATCTTTAAACAAATACTTTCGGGAAGGAACCTACTTTGATTCTTTGGCATCGGCGGCCTCTATGCAAGTGGCGCCCGTGCGACTCATATGAAAAACAGGTATTCTCACTAATCAAACGACCCTAAGCTACTGATTGTTGAGATATGCCCTAGACGAAAATCGTGTTTTTCAAAGTGCCCTTGAAGGCGTCCTCGAAGCGTCTCCATCATTGGACTTTTAACTGGGAATTTAACGGTTATACTGTACTCAATTCGTTAACGCGCGTTCGGTTTATATGACCTCATATGCAAAACCGATTCAGCTTCTATTTCTTCCTCCTGCTCCTATCGTCGGTTGCCGACGGCGCCGGGCTGTCCCCTATTGCTGATGCTCAACGCTTCGCCGGCGTTGGGGCCAAGCCGAATCGGGTGCCGGAGGCCGTGGTGCAACTTCCGAAGACCGTGCGCCCCTCCGAGCTGAGGGTGGAGCTCATCTACGCCGTTCTCGTCGGGCAAATCGCCGCACAGCGCGGTGAGCAGGAAATGGCCTTCACCCATTTCCTGCACGGCGCGCGTTTGGCCCGGCTTCCCCGATTGGCAGAGCTGGCGGCCAACGCGGCCCTCACCCTCAACGATGCCACGGCTATGCAGCAGACCGCGGACCTGTGGCTCGACCTGGCTCCCCAGGCGATCGGTGCCCACCAGCTGGCGGCCTACGCGCGGCTCAAGGCCGACGACGTGCCCGCCGCGATGGAACACTTGCGGCGTATCATCGCACTGGCGGCGGCGGAGGGTGGGGATGGCTATGGTCGAGCGGCCCACCTGGTCTCCAAGCTGGAGCTTCCGGAGCGGCGTTTGAAGCTCATGGAGACCCTGACTTCCGAGGAACCGGAGAGCGCCGAGGCCTGGTTTGCGCGGGCCATCGTGGCTGCCGGCGCCGACCGGCACGAGGAAGCGGTGGACGCGGCGCAGCGGGCTTCGGATCTGCGTCCGGGTTGGAATCTGCCGCGTATCTTCCTGGTCCAATTGCTCCTGAAGCGTGGTGATCGCAAGCAGGCGCGCCAGGTCCTGGAGGCCTTCGTCAACGAGAGCCCCGACGACCAGAGGCTACGCCTGTTCTATGCGCAGCTGCTCATCGACGAGCGGGAGTTTTCCCATGCCCGTAGCCTATTCGAGCAGATGTTGCGCAATGCGCCGAAGGCGCCGGATGTCCTGTTTGCGCTGGGCATCCTTTCACTGCAGCTGGAAGATCTGGAAGCCGCCCGCGATTACCTCATTCAGCTGCACGCTACCGGTGAGCGTCGGGGCGACTCCGCCTATTACCTTGGGCAGGTGGAAGAGCTGGCGGATAATCCGGAGGCCGCCGTGTCCTGGTACCGCAAGGTGGCGGGCGAGCATGCTGTTGATGCCGGGGTGCGGGTTGCGCTGGTGCGCGCCAAGCAGGGGGAGGTGGAGCGCGCGCGCGAGCTCCTGCAGCAGCTGCGCGACCAATGGCCCGAAGATGCGCCGATGATTTACCTGGTGGAGGGTACGATCCTGATTGAGCTGGACCGACCGGACGCGGCAATGGCAGTTTACGACAAGGCATTGGAGGCCTTCCCCGGCGATCATGATCTCCTCTACACGCGTGGCTTGCATGCCTCCTCGCTGGATCGGCTGGATATCATGGAAAGCGATTTCAAGGCCATCCTCGCCGAGGATCCGGACAGCGCCGAGACCCTCAATGCCCTCGGCTACAGCCTAGCGGATCGGACCGAGCGGTTTACCGAGGCCCTGTCCTATATCGAACGCGCCTTGGCCCTGAAGCCGGACGATCCTGCCATACTCGACAGTATGGGTTGGGTCCAATTCCGGTTGGGTAATCCGGAACAGGCCCTGGAGTATCTGCGCAAAGCCCTGGCCCTGATGCCTGACGGCGAGATCGCTGCGCACCTGGGCGAAGTGCTCTGGACCCTGGGTCGGCACGACGAGGCACGGAGTATCTGGGAGGCGGCCCGGGAACGGGAGCCGGACCATGAATATCTCCTGCGTTTGATCGGCCGCTACAACTTTACGCGTTCGGACTCTCAACCTTAAGAGAGCCTGTCTAATTTACGGCTGTTCTATTAAGGCTTCGAGCGGCCGCTGTTATGCCCCCTCTCCCCCGAGGGTGTCGCGAAAGTCATTTCGAACCACTTAAGACCACAAACACGCAAGCCAGACAGGCTTTGATGACCGCCCCTCCGCTCAGGCATCCCTGGCCCGCCCCGGCCAAGCTCAATCTCATGCTGCGGGTCCTGGGGCGGCGTCCCGACGGTTATCATCGCCTGCAGACCGTGTTCCAGTTCATCGACCGGCAAGACCGACTGTTCTTCGAGCCGCGCGACGACGGTCGGATCAGGCGCACATCGAACCTGGCCGGGATCCTGGAGGAATCCGATCTAGTGGTGCGTGCGGCCCGCTTGCTTCGGGATCGGGCTGGCAGCGGTCTTGGGGTCGATATCCGAGTGGAGAAGCAGCTGCCTGCGGGGGGTGGGTTGGGTGGCGGCAGCTCGGATGCGGCGACGACCCTGGTGGCATTGAACCGAATCTGGGATCTGGGCCTTTCCGAATCCGAACTGACCGAACTCGGCTTGATGCTGGGCGCGGATGTCCCGATTTTCGTTTACGGGCATGCGGCCTGGGGGGAGGGGATCGGCGAGGTGCTGACCCCCATCGATCTGCCGGAGCCTTGGTATCTAGTGCTGGTACCGCAGTGTGAGGTGGCCACCGCTGCGGTCTTCTCAGACGAAGAATTGACAAGGAATTCGGCTCCAATCACAATAAAAAACTTCATTGCCGGCGATGATCGGAACGACTGTTTGGCGGTCGTGCGACGACGCTATCCTGAGGTTTCAGCGGCCTTGGACTGGCTTGCTACCGTCGGTCGGCCGCGGCTCACCGGAACCGGTGCCTGTGTGTTCTGCACATTTGCGACGGCGGCGCAGGCGCGTGCCGCCTGCTCGATGGCCCCGCCGCGCTTCTCCGCCTTCGTCGCCCGCGGAATGAATCGTTCGCCGCTCTCGGAAGTGAGCCGGGTTTAACCCCTTGGGGCGTCGCCAAGCGGTAAGGCACAGGGTTTTGATCCCTGCATACCCAGGTTCGAATCCTGGCGCCCCAGCCATATGTCGGTTAGATAAGAGACCCCTATGTCGCCACCGAGATGCCTGCCGCCTGAGGTCCAAGGTCCCTGCCGCGACCCTTTAATGCTGGATAACAAAGGAAACTCACGGTTATCGTCCTCAGCCTTGGTCTCGCTATTGGTATCGCGTATGTAGCGGTGAGCAGCGGACCTGACCTCGCCGACGGGGATTTGTCCCATAACGACAAGCGTGCTGGGACGGTGCCCGCGCATCTCGCCTTAGTTACCCCATATCTGGGCGCGCCCGTCGACGCACTCCCGTCCGAGGAGGGTATCGCCATTTCGAGCGCCGGACCGAACGCAGGCAACGCCGCTTGGATCGTAGTGGAGGCCTACACCGATGCGGGCGAAGCTGCGTGCGCCGGGTTTCGTCCAACTGAAGAGGCGCTAGTCGCATGGCTGAACGACATTCGAATGGCCCCGGAGCGGTTTCTGGTCAATGACCTCTATTCTCCCTGTAAGCTGACGGGCCAAATCGTCACTCGTACGGGTGCAGCGGTGGCCTTCAGCGTGCAATCCAGCGGAATCGGCACAATTGACCTGTCTAAGGGCGAGACCGTGGTCTTTGCACCGCCTGGCTGGAGCGATCCCAATGCCGGGCTCTACTTCAATTCCGGCGAGCAACCATTCGGCGAGAAAACGAGGACGAGATAAAGCGAAGACAGTCCACTATGGTGATGGGCACGCCGCGCCGGGTGCATCCTCCCAAGCCGTCGCGGCTTGGAAACCGCCGTGGAATGACCGCAGCCGCGAGCCCGGCTGGCCGGGCGCTGGCTTTGCCCATCCTACGAAATGTCAACAGGACCTATCCTCTACCATTTAAAGAGTTACCACTACCAGAGGCTGTGTAAATGGCATTGCGCTACCAGTTAGGGTTTTACCACTACCCGGCGGCGGCGTTGGATTGATGCGCTATTTTTCATGTCTTTCGCAGTGCGGTAGCTACTCGGTTGCCCTTGCCCCTGTCTCGCGTTTCGAATCGGCCCGTGCGTGGGGGTTGCGGCCAACGGTCATCCGATTTTGAAAATCCAGAAGGTAGTGCGGTACGAGGCCGGGAATGTCCTTGAACCTTGATCTCCTGTGGTCTTCACGACCTTTGTGTTGATGGCCCTTGTGTCGATGGATAGATCAGTTGCATCCGCCAACCAGATGATGGTGTTTTCCGGGAACGCCAATGCGCGGTTGTCCGCGGAAATCGCAACTCACCTGAACGTCCCGTTGGGAAAGGCCGTCGTGGGTCAATTCAGCGACGGCGAGGTGATGATAGAGATCCGGGAGAACGTCCGCGGTCGCGATGTTTTCGTGGTTCAGCCCACGGGTGCACCCACCAACGACAACCTGATGGAGCTGTTGGTGATGATCGATGCCCTGCGTTGGGCATCGGCGAGGCGGATCACGGCCGTTATCCCCTATCTCGGCTATGCGCGTCAGGATAGGCGCCCCCGTTCGGCTCGGGTGCCTATCACGGCCCGGCTCGTCGCCAAAATGCTCGACCATGCCGGTACGGATCGCGTCCTCACCATGGATCTGCACGCCGACCAGATCCAAGGCTTCTTCGATATACCGGTGGACAATGTGTATTCGTCGCCCATCCTCTTGGGCGATATCTGGCGCCGGAAGTATCCTGACCTGCTCGTGGTGTCACCCGACGTCGGCGGTGTTGTGCGTGCCCGCGCGCTGGCGAAGCAGCTCGACGATGCCGATCTGGCGATCATCGATAAACGCCGGCCACGGGCCAATGAAGCAAAGGTCATGAACATCATCGGTGACGTGAAAGGCCGCACCTGTGTGCTGATCGACGACTTGGTGGATACCGCAGAGACCTTGTGTCAGGCGGCCGCAGCGCTCAAGGAGCATGGGGCCGTCCAGGTGGTTGCCTATTGCACCCACGCGGTGCTTTCCGGGTCGGCGGTTTCGAATATCGCCGCGTCTTTGCTGGATGAGCTGGTGGTTACCAACACCATCCCGTTGCGCCCGGATGCGGCCGCATGCTCCAAGATCCGCCAGCTGAGTATCGGCGAACTGCTTGCCGAAACCATGCGCCGAATCTCGAACGAGGAGTCGGTCAGCTCACTGTTCGTGGACTGATCGATATGAAATCCAGCTGGCTCAAGGCAGCTATCGACAGCGATCGTCCGATTCTGATTTTCTTATTCTTTTTTCCTTGGTCCATTTGGTTTATCTATAGAACATCATTTACGATCGACGATATCCGCTATTTTTGTCTTTTCGATGACGCCATGATATCGATGGCGTACGCAAAGAACCTGGTCAATGGATACGGTCTCAATTGGGCCAGGTTCGGAGAACCCGTGGAGGGCTTTACCACACCCCTGTGGACATTCCTGATGATCCCCGTCAATGCATTACCTGTCGGGCTCAACTACAAAAGCCTGTTCATTCAGGTTTTTTCAATGATATTGTTGGCCCTCAACATATTGATGATACGTAAGTTGATGGTCACTCACTTCGGCTTCGGGGCGAAAAGATACTGGTTTCCGGCCGCTGTGCTTACCGCTTCTTACTATCCCCTAAACTTTTGGGCCTTACAAGGGATGGAGTCCGGATTACAGGTGCTCCTGGTTACTTCATCCATCTATCTTGCTTTCAGTGTAATCGAAAAGAAATCCAGTCCCGTTACGCTACTTTCGCTGTTTGCGGTTGCTTATCTGGTACGGATGGATATGATGCTGTTGGTTTTGGTCATTCTCGGTTTCATTGCCTACCAACCCGGCTTTATCCATGTAAATAGGCGTTCCTGGTTGATCGGCTTTGCGATTTTCGGTATGACGATTGTGTCATATTCAATCTTCCGGTGGGTATATTTCCATGAGCTACTTCCGAATACCTACTACCTGAAGCTGACGGGAGTTCCTTTTGAGATTCGTATTCTAAGAGGCCTGGACGTTTTCGTTAAGAATTTTTTTCTTCCGATATCAATACCCCTTCTTCTCATCATAGCCGGCACCCTACCGCTCGTGCGGATCCGACCAAAGCTCGGGTTACCGCTCTTGATTATCGGAACCTGTTTCGGTTACTCGATCTATGTCGGCGGTGATGTCTGGGAGTATACCAATGTCGGCGCGAATCGATTTGTCACCGTTGCTATGCCCATGTTATTCGTATTGTTCAACGCATTGTTGAACCAGGGATTGGACTATTTAGATCAAAGAAAAAAACCATCGCTAGCTCGGGATCGCGCTGTGATAATTTTTGTCTCACTTATCTTTTCTTTGTTTTTTAATGGTTTTTTTCTGTCTCCCTGGAACTTTGGAGAAGAGTTTAGGAAATTTACCGTTATCAAACGCCCTGCTTATAGTATCAGTCATGACTGGGTTATTCGCAAATCTATGGAATTACAAACTTTGTTACAACCGGCGTCTATTGTGGCGACTGGTTTGGCTGGTGTTCCAGCCTATTTTACGGATTTTCGAATGGTGGATCTTTTAGGATACAATGAAAAGACAATTGCCGGAATGGATATTCCACCACTTTCTAGGTTGGATTTTAAAAAGTATCTTCCCGGGCATCTGAAAACGGATATTCCTTATATCCTGGCCGAATATAGACCTGACTTTTTCTTTTTTCCACCTAAAATGCCGGAAGATTTCTGGCAGAGTCGAGGTTACGAATACAGAGGTGAACTCAAGGGTTGGCATAAAGTTACGGCGTTTTCGGAAACATGATCGAGGATCAAGGTCAATGCCGTTAAGTTGCTGCTGACCGCTTGTCGTGGTCGATCAGGATGCGGAAGAGAAAACGACGAAGATTTGTAGTTTCCCCTCTTGTTTGTCGACCGGTAACGCTTAACTTAATGGCATTGATGTCCAAGCTGATCGAACATCTGATCCGCCCGGAGATTCAGGCCCTCGGTGCCTACCAGGTCCCGGATGCCACTGGTCTCATCAAGCTGGATGCGATGGAGAACCCCTATACCTGGCCCGAGGGGTTGCGTCGGGAGTGGCTGGAAGCGCTGCAGGCGGTCCATCTGAACCGTTATCCGGATCCCCGCGGAGACGAGCTGCGGGCGACACTGCGGGCGTCTATGGGTATCCCGGATGCAATGGGGTTGCTGCTGGGCAATGGCTCGGACGAGTTGATCCAGATGCTGGCGCTGACGGTAGCGCGGCCCGGATGCAGGATGCTGTCCCTGGACCCGGGCTTTGTCATGTACCGGATGATCGCCCTGTTTGCCGGTATGGAGTATGTCGGCGTTCCGCTGTGGGCCGAGGATTTCTCGCTCGATCTGCCGGCGTTGCTGGCGGCCATGGCAAGGGAGCAGCCGGCCATCGTCTTCATTGCCTATCCCAACAACCCGACCGGGAACCTGTTCGATGCCGATGCCGTCGTGCACATCATCGAGGCGGCGCCGGGCCTGGTCGTCCTCGATGAGGCCTATGCCCCCTTCACCGACCACAGCTTCCTGCCGCGCCTGGGGGATTGGCCCAACCTGTTGGTGATGCGTACCCTCTCCAAGATGGGCCTGGCCGGGCTGCGGCTCGGCTACCTGGCTGGGCCCAGCGACTGGCTCGCCCAGATCGACAAGCTCCGACTGCCCTACAACATCGACGTGTTGACTCAGGCGAGTGCTGCCTTCGCCTTGCGCCATAGGGAGGTTCTCGACGGGCAGACCCAGCGGATCCGCGCGGAACGCTCCCGTTTGTTCACCGCGCTGTCCGGTCTGGATGGTGTCCATCCATACCCCAGCGAGACCAACTTTATCCTGTTACGAGTGCCTGCCGGTCGGGCCGATGAGCTCTTCGAGTCCCTCAAGCGTAGCGGCGTACTGGTCAAGAATCTCGATGGCACCCAGCTATTACTCGAGGGCTGCCTGCGGATGACGGTGGGGCGTCCGGAGGAGAATGATACCTTCCTCGCCGCCCTCGAATCGGCCTTGTAGGCATAGGGGTATAACCCAGGGCAACCGAATGATAATCTCTGCTCAACAAGCTGTTGTCGGTAAGCGAGTCGAGTCGGTTGGGCAACCTGTCCGACTCTTTGGAGTGCGCCGGCAGAGCGCTGCCTCTGATTGGAACCAAGCGGTGCGCATTACTGCCACGGTGTTTGCCGGGAATCGGCGGTGCGGCGTTCCACCCGCAGCGCGGCGACGGCGCTTTGGTTTGCGGCCGGTTCCCATCCAAAGCGGCGTCGGATTCGTGCCCGTCGGGAGGCCGGTGCTAGTGGCCCATCACCGGCGATCTCTTCCCAAGGACCGGGGTATCCGGTTGCCGCCGCACGCCAAAGGGCAGTAAGCCGGCACCGGCAGGAGGCTTTCCGAACGGGTAGTGAATGACAGGTAGCTGTTGGGCTTCACAAATATGGAGGAAGCAATGAAAAGACTGATTCTGGTTGCGGCATTGGTGGCACTGACCATGCCTGCTTATGCTGCACGAGACGGCTGGGTAACTGTCGATAATCTCAATAGGAGAACTTGCCCAGCATCAACGTGCGGAATCGTCGGGGTTCTTAAATTCCGTGAAAAGGCAACCATTCTCGAAGAAAAAGCCGGCTGGGCTCGAATTACAAAATATTATGATGCCTCGTGCGTCAATGGGCTTAGTCACTATGTAGATAGTAGCAATAAGAAATGCGTATCTAGCAATGGCATCAACAATGGCAAATTTGCCGAATGGGTGTCTGCTAAGTATTTAAGCTCAACACGCCCGCCAGATCCCGCGGCAACCGCTTCAGCAAATTACGCTCTGGTTAAAGGTTCAGATGATTTCAGGATCTATAAAGACGCATTTGCTATAGTTGCTGATCAACTAATCGCTTCTGGTAAATGTTCTGCTAACGATTTTCGTGAAATGGGTGGCTGGATGAAATCGTCCAATCACAGAAGCAAGCCCATCTACTTTACTTACTGTGGTGGGATGCGCAGTAGTAACAAGATCTACTTGAATGCAGCTACCGGTGAAATCATGCGATAAAAGCCCAACAAGGGGCTACAGCCGACCCCAAAAACGCTGGCGCGTTTTCGGGCCGGCTGAGCCCAAGCGATAGCCGGCCTTTCATTGCCTCTGCGTTCTCCGCGTCTCTGTGGTTCAAAAGACTGGCAACCCGCTGGGTTTTTTCGATTTATCATTCGGTTGCCCTGGGGTATAACCCCGGACTTAAGAGCGGGAACCATGGGTGTGGCAGACCTGTCTGCAGCGGGTAGGGGTTTCGTTTTCCCCATCTTACAACGCTCTTTTTGAATCCACAGATTACACAGATTTCCACAGATGAGAAACGAAATAATCTGTGAAAATCTGTGTAATCTGCGGATTTAAAAGCGGACCCCATTTCCGTGGTGTGGTCGGCAGAAAACTTTACTCCTTCTACAAATCCAGCCAGGTCTCGAAGACTTCTGGATCGTCGGGTGAGATCTTGCGGTGGAAGCCCATGGCGCCGATCATCGCGAGCATGGTCGGGTTATTGCACAGCACATGGCCTGTGAGCTTCCGGATCCCGCGCGAACGGCAGTAGTCGATCATCTTGCTCATGAGCTTGCGCCCCAATCCCGTTCCCTTTAGATCCGAGCGCACGATGATGGAGTACTCGGCGACCAGATTATCGGGGTCCGCTATGGTCCGGACCTCACCTAGGGTCTCCGGCTTGCCGCCGGCGTCGGGGGCGGTGGCTATGAAGGCCATCTCCCGGTCGTAGTCGATCTGGGTGAAACGGGCCAGCACCGGGTGCTGAAACTTGTTGAAAGATCCGAAGAAGCGGAGCTGGATGTCTTCGGGGCGGAGCTTGGCGAAAAAGACCGCGTGCTCCGGCTCGTCTTCCGGGCGGATAGGCCGTAGCTGCACCAGGGGCCCGGTCCTGAGGGCGAAGTCTTCCTCGAGCACTTGAGGATAGGGGCGAATTGCCAGCCGATGGTGGAACGGTGGGGATTCCGCCCACAGGCGGATGCTGGTCTCGACGGCCAGCACCTCTTGGTCGTCCGCGAAGAGCGGATTGATCAAGAGGTCGGCGATGGGTGGGATATCGATGATCAGGTGCGAAAGCTTGACGAGGGTCAGGCAGATGGCGTCGATGTTTGCTGCCTTGTGGCCGTGATAGCCCCGCAGGACGTTATAGATCCGGGTGCGCGACATGAGCTCCCGCGCCAGGTGCATGTTCAGCGGCGGCAATGCCACCGCCAGGTCGCCGATGACATCCGCCGCGGAGCCGCCTTGGCCGAACAGGATGACGGGACCGAAGACAGGGTCTGAAACGACACCTGCCATCAACTCCTGGCCCCCGGGGCGTTGCACCATCTTCTGTATCGAGAAGCCATCGACCTGGGCCTTTGGGAACAGCCGCCGCAGCCTCGATCGGATACGCTGCTCCGCTTCCACCACTGCCTGGGGCGTGTCTAGGTCGAGGACCACACCACCGACGTCCGAGCGGTTGGCAATATCGGGAGAGAGGAGCTTGACGGCGACCGGAAAGCCGAGTGATGCGGCCAGTTGTGCGGCCTGTGCCGGCGCTCCGGCGATCCGGGTAGGGACCGTCGATAGGCCGTATGCCGCCAGAACCGCCTTGGCCTCGGGATCGGTCATGACTGTTTTGCCTGCGGCCAAGGTCTTGCGCACGGCATCCTGCGCCACATCCGTGGCGGGTACGAATGTTCGGGGTACGGAAGGCGGCGTTTGGATCAGCAGCTCCTGGTTTTGACGGTAGCGTACCCGATGTAGGAACGCCCGTACCGCGATGCCTGGTAATCCATAGCTCGGGATATTGGCCTGTGCGAACAGGTTGCGCGCCGGCAACGCGGTTTCCCCACCGATCCAGCAGGTCAGGACGTTGCCCCCGGTTTCCGATACGACCCGGACCACCGCCTCGGCCGCCGCCATGCCGGACGTTACGGCAGTCGGGGTGTGCAGGACCAGAATCGTGTCGACCTCCTGGGCCGCGACCAGGATCCGCAGGACATCGGCATAGCGCTCGCCCGTGGCGTCGGCCCTGATGTTGACCGGGTTGCCGTGGGGCCGGACCATCGGCAACAGGGCGTCGAGCTGCTCCAGGGTCGCGTCGGTGAGGCGCGTGAGGCTGCCACCACCTTGGTTCAGGGAATCGACGGCCCTGATTCCAGTACCATCACTGTTAGTCATAATCGTCAGATCGTCGCTCCTGAGCGGACCCGAGCGGGCCAGGGTTTCCACCGCCGCGAACAGCTCCTCCGTATCCTGTACCTGGAGCATCCCGGCGCGCCGAAAGGCCGCGGCGTAAACCGCATCCGATCGGACCCTGGTCCGGGCTGGTGCTGAGCCGATGGAGGTGGCCTCCGGATGGCCCGTGGCCTTGACGATGAGTACCGGCTTATTGCGAGCGGCCGCCCGCGCCGCCGACATGAATCCACGGGAATGGACGAGCGTTTTCATGAACACCAGGATCGCCCTGGTGGATGGCTCCATGCTCAGAAAATCGATCACCTCGGCGAATCCCACATCGGCACATTCGCCCAGGGCGATGAAGTGTGAGAAGCCGATGCCCTTGGCACTTGCCCAGTCGAGGATACCGGTACACATCCCCCCCGACTGGGAGACGAAGGCGATCTTGCCGGGCAGCGCGGAGCGATGGAAAAAGCTGGCATTCAAACCGATTTCCGGAATCACCAGACCGGAGGAGTTGGGCCCCAGAATCCGCAGGTCATAGGGCCGTGCGGCCTCCAGCATGGCCTCTAGGGTCGTTCCTCCCTGTTCGTCACGCCGACCGGACATGCCGACCGTCAAGACGATCGCCGCCCGGGTGCCCCGTTTGCCGAGTGCGCTCACGAGGGAGGGCACGGGTTCCGGTGGGGTGCCGATGATTGCCAGCTCCGGCGTCATTGGCAACTCGGCAAGGTTCGGATAGGCCAGTACGCCCCCCACGGACTTGAATCTTCGGGTAACCGGCATGATGGGTCCGTTGAAGCCGCCGTGCAGGAGGTTCTGAATGACCATGGTGCCGATGCGCCCCGGCTCCTGCGAGGCCCCGATAAAGGCAATCGACCTGGGACGAAAGAGGGAATCGAGGTGACGAAGGCTCATGGCCTTATCGGTGTTTGACCGATTTCTCCCAGGGTTCCAGGAGTAGGTCGTCTATAGCGTATCCGTGAACACCAACACCGAACCTCGTAACTCGGCGTGTGGTTGTGGCATCAAAAGATGCGAGGGACCACGCCGAGTTTTCGTGGGGATGACGGAAATGGGATTTCTTTTCCGCTTCTGCTGCTAAAAATCTACGATTGGATACTGACAGTATGGATTCGTTTTGTACGCGAGTTGTTCAAAAAACACGCACAAGAGTTTGAAATTGTGCGTGGATGGGCTGATTTCTGACAAGGCTTCAATGATTTCCATATAGGAATGTCTGGAAATTTCTATTCTGTTTTCGAGAATAAGCTCCTCTCCCGTGTCCCGGACGACTTTTGCCTTATGGAGCTTTCAACCTCGATCGTTCTTGATAATCTTTTAGAATGAGGTCCTGCTCTTCCTGAGTATAACGTTGTCGGGGTTCAAGGTCGCCTTCACCTTTTCCATCCAAGGAATATCTTTTTGGGGTTCCAACTTATTTTCCCTGTAAAATTTCTCCAATCTTTGCCAACATTTCGTTCCCGGTATCAGCTTAAAAAAGCTCTGAGCGTTTAGTCCCATAATATTATCTCGAAACTCTATTTCTTTGGGCAAAGCGGATTCAATCCGTTTTAAGTAATTGGAACCAATTGCAGCTATTAGAGGCATATGCCAGTCAGAACCGTACATAAGCTTATCGAATAGGATATTTTTGTTTCGAACAATAAAATCACGAAAAAATTCGATATTGTGAGAGGTATAACCTTTGACAGAAGCTATTTCGTCAGTATGCGATATGTCCATATATAAATTTGGGTGCTCTTGCATTAATCTAATTGCGTCCTTGAGCCATGCTGTTTCTTCAAGTATCTTGTATCCATTCTCCACGTCGTCAAACTCTTCAGCTTCAAGAAACATGTTGCGTTCGTTGTCCACATCAAACCCTCCGGCAAGATGAGCAAGACAAATACGAAGGTCCTTATTACTTTTAGCCACCTTAGCCCAATGCCGAGGGGCATGTGTCCGATCAATCTCCTTGCTTCGATGCATGCACTCTTTGTTCGCATCCAATACCTGGCCCGAGTGAGTCAAAATAGGCGCATCATACTTGATGCATATTTCATAAAGCCTTTTCATGGATTCATCATAATATTCGGCCTTCTCTGGAGCTAAATCTTTTTGTCCCCGTAGTGGAGTATTCGGACAACCGTGACTTATATTATCCCAAGGGTCAAAACCTGATGACGGATGTACTTTTACTCCAATGAATCCCCAGTCTTTGAGGCATTTCTCGACTAGACTAAGGGGCCTAAGATATTCCCCCCTATTTTCCATATCTCTTTCCACAAATTGACGCTCGGGATTAAATGCAACCAAAGGGAGAAATCGGCCATTCGTCGCAAGATTTAGGTCTCTCATCAACTTGGCTTGTTTGAAAGGTGAGGTTGGTTTAGAACTTTCAGATGGTCTAGCCTCAAACCACTCATATAGGTCAACCATGGACGGTGTAAATATGTCAATCGTGGGAAATAGTTGCATTAGGAGACTCGCGTTTCGTATACGATTAGACGCAAATCCCGTTATCCGATTAGCATAATCATGAACGAATGGTCCCCCCTGTTTTTCTTTCGCATATTTACAGAATTCAGTCGCATCGCCTTGTAGTTCTGGATACTTTTTATGGAATAAGTTGTACTCCTCGTTAATCTGAAAGGCATGAATAGCTGTAAGCGATTTTCCAAACCAACCGAGAATTCCGGTCCCCAGAGCTAGAGGCCAGAACGTTTCATCAGTATTAAGGAAACGCCGATTGACGAAAGCAGGACCATTAACATCTCTCACATTTATGATGTGACAGTGCATATCTATTCGAAGTGAAGGTCGACTATCCAGCTCACAATCACTTATAGAAATCTTTTTTCTTGGTGTTGATGCACAGCCGGTCAGGTATGCCGCCGATGCAACGGATACTAATTGAATGAATTGTCTTCTGTTGATTCTACTCATCTCATGATCCCATTTGTATTGTACGAGCACCTTGTAATTTTCTGTCGGGCTTAGCTCGTGGCGAAACAGGCCTTGAACCTTTGACCCGCAGCCCTCGCTGCTTCGCCTAATTCGTCGAGCGACTGGAATTCGCGCAGATCCCCCTGCGCATTGTCACCCGCAAATTCTCCGAATTCCTCAAATCCTCTAGGCTCCTCGATCCTGACGGGCTCAAGATTGTCGAACTCGACAACGCCAGCCTCATCAAGAACTTGAGTAGTGTTTTCTATATGCATGTCACATCTCCTCTCACTTTGCCCGCAATTATTGGTGGCTCTTTATGGATTCCAGACTGCTAACGATCATAGCAGGGTTCCAGCGGACGTTTTGGAGTGCGGCGGCCACCTCACCCCGACGCTTACCGGAACCTCCAGCCCTAAGCATAAGCCGGGGGTTGGTCAAGTGGCACGATCCTGCCGCCGCTTTGGATTGGACCACGCATCCGTCCCCAACAAAGGTGATGCGGCCAGGGGAAAGCGCCGTCGCCGCGGCGCGGGTGGAACCGAAGGGCCCGG
>NZ_FLUY01000379.1 GCF_900092655.1 Candidatus Thiosymbion oneisti | reverse complement strand
GCGCGTTCAGCCTCGGTTGTCCACGCCCACATCGCAAGGCGCGCCTAACCCGACCTACAAAACTTAACTTAATGGCACTGGGGGAAGGATCAGGTTAAAAAATGGGTGTCCTTTTCTTTGCTCGTCCTTTTCTTTGCTCGCCACCCAGACCGGAATGACGAACGACTGGCTCAAAAGCCAGGGGTTGATCTCCGTGCGTGATCGCTGGATGAAGGCGCATGGCTATACGTGAGATCCTTGTGTGCTCCCTTCTCGTGAACCGCCTCGTGCGGACCCGCTTGCTCGGTGGTGGGGGGAGGGCGGGTTAAATACCCGCCCTTACCCGATTAGGCGCTGCCTCTTTATTGCTCTGCAAATGGATTTACGACAGTTACGTTTCCATATTTTTGGCCGAGACTAAGATCTTCGCTGTACAACTTCGTTGCACCAATATTTTCAGCGGCCGCAATGATTGCACCATCCCAGTAGGAAGTCTGGTAGCGAACACTGGTTTGTACACCTGCTTTCACGAGATTAGAATCAACAGAAACGCATGGAAATACTTCAAGCTGTTCAATCCATTGCAGTGCCTGCTCTGGTGTAAGTCGAACCTCCAACTTTCGTGTAACAGTGACATAGAACTCCTGAAGAACCTGAGCGGAAAGTGCAAAATTCTCAGTGTCAATAAGCTCCAAGGCCCGATCACGCTTGGCCTTGTTAACCTCATCGCAAGTCGCAGCGTAGACCAAAACATTAGTATCAACAAAAGAATCAACGCTCATACAAGTCGTCTCGTGTCCAAGACTTTGAACCTATTCGAGCACCAGTTTGAACGCTCAATTCCCTTATTTTCAACCGAGCCTTTTGTACTGTGCTTTCACGATTCGCAATCTCAATGAGGTATTTCTGAATCAGACTATTTACAGATGAATTATTTTTAGCCGCATACATTGCGACCATCGATAACACTTGGTCATCGATACTCAATGTAAGGTTTTTCATAATATACACTTTACCTTTATATATCTTAAATTGTCATAGAAACTAATGGCGACATCGACATAGCGCCAGCATAAGCTTTCATGCCGGTCGGTTTGATGTTTTTATTGTCCCAGCACGCTAGTCCAAAACTATGCACTTTAGTGCAAGGCTTTAGCTGCTACACAAGTAGGCTACAATTGGCTAATGAGTGACCAAAGACGTGGTAGTCATACCGTTAGCATTTTAATGGTCCATTAAGAAAACGATATTGGGGAAAGCATTTTTGGGCGATAGGGTATGGTGCCTGGACAACAGGAAATGTGACAGATGAAATGGTTCAAGAATACTTGGAACATCACCGTCATCCATCCAACAAGGATTCAGGAAACATTATCTTAGAATGATTTGGGACTTTCAGTCCAGGAGCAACCTATGCACTTTAGTGCATAGTGGTTGAGTCTCTCTACGGAGAATCTGGCGCATGATCAGATAAATGTCTTCCGCACTATTTACGGTGACTTTCTGTTGCTTGCTTAATTTGACTTCCATTGCGGGGCCTTTTATAGAAGGGCTAACATTGCAAATCGGCTCCCCAAAAAG
>NZ_FLUY01000147.1 GCF_900092655.1 Candidatus Thiosymbion oneisti | reverse complement strand
GCAACGCCCGTTAGGCCTCCCCGCGGTCCGTGATTGGGCAGCCAAGCGGGTGTTAGAGCCGATCTTCGAGGCGGACTGGGTGCCCGTCTCCTTTGGTTTTCGGCCTGGCCGCT
>NZ_FLUY01000262.1 GCF_900092655.1 Candidatus Thiosymbion oneisti | reverse complement strand
CAGACCATGAAAAGCTGGTACCAAAAACAACCCAATCTGTTCAAAAAACGTGTCTATAATCTGGCGGGACTTGACACTTAG
>NZ_FLUY01001706.1 GCF_900092655.1 Candidatus Thiosymbion oneisti | reverse complement strand
ACGCCTGAAATACCTGTTTTTCCCTTGCATAACATAACCTTAGCATGCGGTTGCAGAGGCTAAAGTTATCTAGACCCT
>NZ_FLUY01000309.1 GCF_900092655.1 Candidatus Thiosymbion oneisti | reverse complement strand
GATGCGGTGCTCGGTGCACCGGCGTCAGAGGGCCTTCCAGGCAAGCGGTTCGCCGACGCCCTGGTCGACGCCTTCCGTACCGTGCTGCTGGTGCCCTTGCCGGAATCCCGGGCCTGGTGTGCCCAGAACCAGGGTCGGCTGCGTGCCTGGCTGCGCGGCTTTTACTTCGGCCGCTCACGGGACCCGGAGGCGGCACTGCTCATCGCCCTCACCCAGGGCCAGCCGGACCGCCGCTTGCTCGGTCTGTGGCTCGGACTCACCTGCCTTGCCGGGGGTGTCCACGAGGACTATGCACGCATCGGCATCACCGGTTTGCGCCTGCTGCCGGCGGACGATAAAGGCGGGGTGGAGCGTTCGGTACCACGAGCCATGCTGCGCGGCGTGCTGGACTACGGCGAGGCCCTGGCCCGCCGGGGTGACCTGAAAGGAACTCCCTGGCTCGCCGAGCTGGACTACCTGGCGGGCGTCTACCCCATGAGCGCCGACCAGTGGGGACGGCGCTTGCGTGACCTGATCCAGGCACGGGACGTCTCCGGCCCGGTGCGCAAGTGGCTGGACCGGCGCTACCCATCCGCCTTGTCGCCATCCGATCCGCGGCAGACGAAGGGCCTCCTGCAGCCGCCACATATCGACGACCTGCGACCGCTACTGCGGCAGTTGCCGGGGAATCTGGCGGTGATCAAGCCGGAGCTGCAGGCGCATCTCGACCATCATCGCCGTTACTGTCGCGAGAGCGGGGACAGTTACTACCTGGTGCGCGCCTTCTGCAACCTCGGCAACCGGCTCCTGGAGCCGGACCCGGCCTGGGCGCGGGCGCTGGCCCATGAGGCCGCCCGCTGGAATCCGCAGCATCACTATGCCTGGTCCTTGCTCGCCCGCGCCTTGGAGGCGGAAGGCGACTGGCACCGGGCCCAGGCCGTCTACTGGCACGCCCGCCGGCGCTTTCCGCATGACGTTCAACGTCACAACCAGCTGGCCCATGCCCTGGTCCTGCACGGCGATGTGGCGCTCGGCGAAGCGGTCTATCGTGCGGCCATACGCTTGTTCCCGGACGACCCCTATTGCCGCAATGACCTGGCCCACACCTTGCGCATCACGGACCGCCGGGACCAGGCGGTGGCGGTCTACCGGGAGGCCCAGCAGCAGTTCCCGCGCGATCCCGTGACCATCAACGGCCTAGCGGATACCCTGATCGACCTGGCGCGGTTGGACGAGGCCAAGGAGGTCCTGGATTGGGCCGACCAGCTCGACTTCGATGAGAAAAACGCCGCCAAGCTGGACCAGATCCGCCGCCGATTGCAAAGGGCGCTGGTCGGCGAGCCGGTTCGGCCCGCGCAACTGGGGTCCCCCCACGCGGGCCCCGCCGGCGATCTGGCCGAGCTGGCCGACATCACCGGCGAGGACCTCTCCCACGACCCCGCCTTTGGCCGCGCCGTCTTGCTGCGGCGGAGTGGCAACAGCGGTAACGGGGCGCTCGACCGCGTAAAATCGGAGATCGAGAGGCTGCCCCCCGGCAGTGTCCGGATCATCGAGACCGGCCTCTGGCATGCCCGTGCCCAGGGTTGGGGCATAGCCGCGGACTGGTTCGACCGCAACTGGGAGCAGTATCCCGGCGACGGTGTGCTGCGCGTACACCGCAACCGTGCCCAGGCCCGGGCCGGGAAGCCGGTGGACTGGACCCTGGAACAGGCGCGCTATCCCTATCTTGCGACCGTGATCGAGACGGAAATCGGCGGCGAGCCCCCCGCCCGCATCAGGCATCTGGATGCGGACGCCGAAGACCTCACCGAGGAACAGCGTCAGGATGTCTGGTTCCTGGGCCTGACAGAACGGGGCGATGCCGAGCTACGCGACAGCGCCGAAGAAGACCTGCTCGCCGCCCGGCACCTGATGGGCTGATGGGTCCTTTTGGCGTGCGGCGGTAGGCTTAGAGGCCGTCTAAAAACTAACCCATTGATTTTAAGCCGGTAGGCTGGGTCGAGCCTGCCTGTGCGTCCCTGCACGAGACAGGTGCTTACTGTGTATCCTACGACTGCTATGCGTCAAGGTGTGATCCTGCCTTCCCGAAGCGCCTTGATGGCCTCGTTCTCCCGGATCTCTTTTTCACCCAGCTGGGCCAGGATGAGCAGATGTTCCACGGCCTTGACCTTCACCAGGTTTTCCAGCCTTTCAACACCCCCCAGGGCCAGTGCCGGCTCGAAGCCGTATAGCTCATCCGGTTCCAAACGCCCCAGTCTTTTCAAGGCCCGTTTAAACAGCGGTTTTTCGTTGCTGTCATAAAAATCAAGTGCGTCTTTGGATTGCCCGGAATCAGATCGGCCACGATCATATAGGGCACCGGCACCAGGGTGGCGCCTGCCGGCGTCAGGCACACGTCCGGGGTCAGACTTACGGCGATGAATTCGCCTGACTTACGTGCGCCTTCCTGATCCGCCATGGTGGGTCTCGCTGAGCAGGCTCTGGTAGTGGTTAATATCTAAGTTGGAACATGACCAACGGCACTGGCCGCTATGCCCTCTCTCCCTCTGGGAGAGGGTTGGGGAGAGGGGATCAAAAGGATGAATCGCTCTACTTTTTCACTTATAAGTTTACCACTACCCAGGCTCTTTATGGATCTTGCCCACGGTCGGCCCCGGCCTGTCGGGCGAGAGCCGCCAGCAGGTTTTGCAGATTGGCCGGATTGGCGACGTGTACGATCAAGGGCCGAATCCGCAGCCGCTCGTCGTCGTCGATCTCCGAGACCAGGCCGTGACCGCGCAGCTGCTCCAGCAGCAACCGGAGGCGCTTGTCGTCCTGGCGATCGCTGCCGGTCTCGCCCAGAAAGTGGTTCAGCTCCGGCAACAGCTGGTCCAGATGGACGACGGCCGCGTCGTCGCCGACCCCCTTGTCTACCTCGTGGGCGACATAGAAGCGGCGCAGGATGGCGACCAGCAAGGATTGTTCGAGATTGAGTCGCTGGCGGCGTAGCAGGGGATGGCTCCACTGGTCGCGATCACCGCCGTCATAGCCGTCGACGACCCGGATGAAGGCGAGCCCGCGCACCTCGTCGATCTGCATGCACAGATCCAGGGCCTCCAGCAGGCCGTTGATGGTGTCGCGTGCGGTCAGCGCGGTGCGATACAGATTCGGTTTGCGCGTGGCCTCCAGCACGCCGGTCCTGAGTAGCTCCTGCACGCAGTCTTTGACAGCGCGCTCGACCGCAGGGTGTTCCGATGGTGAATCCGCCGCGTCCCTGGTATGGATGCTTTCAACCATTGGTAACATTGAGCCGGTAGGATTTTCCGGAAGATTTGTCCGCAAATAAAATGTGATCTTTTGCGACCGATTTGCGTTGATTCGCGTTCATTTGCGGCAAAAAATAACTTCCCCGGAGGCATGCGGCACATCCGGTCGCGCGGGCATCACAGATCCAACTCGATACCGGCCACCGCCCCGGCATTCAGCGCGACCCGGGGCAGGGTGAAGCGGGTCCGCTTGCCCTGCCGGTCACACAGCTCCAGCGCCTCCTCGTCGGTGATCGGCAGCTCGGCCCCCAGGGCCATGGTCAACCACAGGGCCAAGGCTTCCAGGTCGTGACTCGGCGTCAACCGGCGCGCGATCTCGGCAATGGTCATGGCCCGGCTCTCCTCGGCCAACAGCCGTTGGGTCTGCTCGATCAGCGCGCGTTGGTCGAGGGCATCGAAGGCCGACCAGAAATCGTCATCCAGCTCGTCCAGGTCGGTGGTCTGCTCGATCAGCTCCAGGATCGGCCGGATGCCCTCCTCCAGGTCCTTGAACCGCAGCCGTTCCACCACGGGCAGACTACCATTGGGAAAGCCCACCGGCGGCAGCGGGCCGGGCGCCCGACGCAGCGCCTGCCGGGACCAATCCACGGCGGCCGCCTGGGCGAGGAGCTCGTTCAGCAGCTGGCCCACCCGATGATGCTCGCTCGCTAAGCCGGTGCGCAGAAAGCCCTTCAGATCCCGCTCGCTGTGGGCCCGCGCCTCGATCACCACCGCACTCTCGTCCACCAGGCGCATGACCAGCCACCGCAGCTCGGACCGCTGTTCCCGGTTCAACGCCTTGTGTATGTGGGACCGATCCGTCAGGGAGCGGATCTGCCGCTTCATCTTCTCCAGCTCGAGACTGCGGGTCAGCTGCTGCTGAAAGGTATCGAACACCTGGCCCTCATCGGTCTGCAGCAAGGCGTCTTGGCTGTCTAACAGTGTATCCACGATCTGCCCGCGGTGGCTGTCCTGACTGACCACGGACTCGCGCAACCGCTGGTCGGCCGCGCGATACGAGTCCTCCACCCGACGAAAATCATTGCGTAGCCCCATGGACAGGGTATAGACCTCACGAATCGCCTCGATCGCCGCCTGCTCGGACAAGACCTCCACCTCGCCCTGCTCCACGGCCGCGAGCTCCGCCTCCAGATCCGCGATCCGGCCTTTGAGCAGCCTGGCCCGGACATCCGGGTCGGGATTTAAGCGAAACTCCAGGTTCTCGATCTCCCGCTGCACGATGGACAGGCGCGACGCGGTGGAGGTCATGATGCGATTGTCCAGCCCGTCGACAAACCGAAACGTCGCCTCCAACGCATCGGTGGCGATCAGCCGACCGTCCCGCTCCAGGATCAGCTCCTGCCGGATCCATTGCCGGATCTCGCGCCGCGCCAGGAGGCGATAGTCCTCGTCGCACTCGATCTCCCCCGCCTCGTGCGCCAACTGCAGGGACTCGCTCAACAGCTGCTGGGCAGCGTCCAGATCGATGCCATTGACCTGCTCGTCGAACAGCGCCTTCAACGAGCCGATCACCAAGGGCCCGTTACGGGCCGCCAGCAGACGCCAGGCGGGATGCTGCTTCTTAAGGCCCAGCAAATGGCGACCGCGGGTTTTTGGGGCTTCGGTCATGCGGCTTGTAACGCCGAGGTGATTTCAGTCTTAAGAATCTGCCGGCCCGCTCGACGCTCTGATTATCCCCCGCGCCGTGCCGGCAGCCATAACCCGTCGCGTATCAATGGTTCGACTTCATGCACTTACACGCACGAGTATGATGGGGCATCTTTTCAAGGTGCCCTGAAGTCAACGCGTGTAATGCATGGCAAACCAAAACCAACGGAGGGTGCCCCTTCCTTTATGGATACGGTTTCTCCACAACGGACGGGCTTTTCAGAATGCACGGTCTGTCCGGAATAGTAATAAGGCTGCAACCAAGGTTGTTTTCCTTCCGGCAAGGCGTAATAAAGGGTTACCGGCTTTTTATCTCTTATTCGATCCGTAATATAGCCTATCAGCGCATGCTCAAACGAATGGTACCCATTCTTCCATAAATGCACTTTCGGGTATTGGGGCATCAAGTCCGGGTAGTTGATTTTATGCCATACCCCGCCGTTGGTACGATCAACCATATGTGCGATCCACCAGGGATATGTTTTTACCAAATACTTGTCGTAGAGGGTTGGATCGTCCAAACTGAAACTTGCGGCGGTTTGATCCAGTTCGGCATAGATCCACCATTCCTTATTCAGGTCCCTACTACCGTCCGGCTTCGGGCTACTGGCCCAGCTACCCGACTCTTCGTGAAAGGCCCTAGCCAGGAGTCGCGAGCCGTTGGTCAAGGCAAAGTCCGTCATCTCGCTATCACCCGTGAGCTTACCAACCATATAGATCATCCAGAAGGTTTTAGTACTGTGCCCAAAATCCGTATGACGGCCACCGATTCTGCGTTCGGTTTCCGGTGCGATTACTCCCCAAAACAGATTGTGCTCGGCACTGTAGAATTGCTCTCTCATGATTCTACATAGATCTTTCAGATCACGCTTCCATTGGCTGGAAAAGGGTTCGGGCAGAATAGGTGCAAGCAAAAGCATGTATGCATTTACCTGATCGAGTAAGGAGACCAGCTCTTTTCTCTCTTCTTCCGATGGGCGGCCAAGGGCGCTTTTTTGTACCCAACGCATCGAATCCCATTCACCGGAGTAGTAATGGCCCATGATGTGGTCCTTGATGCGAAGAATATCTGGCAGGAGTGTCTCGTCACGTGTCAAATAGTAATAAAAAGCCAGTCCTTGCAGACCATAAGCGAGATCCTGGCTTGTTCGCTGTGGTCGAGGCGGTCCGGGATGACGGATCCCACCTTCCCAATAACTCACAACCGATCCACTCGAAGGGTCTAGCGCATGGGTTTGAAGATACTCCACACCCATCTTGGCGAGCACCAAGTATCGCGGGTCGCCCGTCATATGAAAGGCAATACCATAGGCAAATATCTGGCGCGACTTCATTCTAACGTAATCTCTGTCCAGCGCACTTGTTATCCATTCATCACCTTTCTGAAAAAAGGCAGGACATGGATTGTCTACGTCCAACGTACTACCGTCGTTGCAGCGGTAGGTCGGGAAATTACCGATAGGATCACCATAAGCGCTCTCCTGTTTCCAAAAAGGCAATAGATCTTTCTCGACGTGTGTCAGCCAATCTACGGGGATTTCAGGGCCAACCTTAGAAACCGGGGTGTCTGATACACGCAGCTCTTTCGTGTCTGCCTCCAAGGAGGCAAAAGCAATCAAGATGCAGGTGGCAGCTACGGCGAAAGTATTTTTCACAGTTGTGTCTCCGAGTTGGTGGATGAAACGGATATCCAGAGCTTGTCTTGGTTCGGTTATTACCGCACAAGTACTTTCATAAAAAATTGGCCGGCGTTATCCATCCTAAAGTCCTTTGAATCATTAATAACGACCCATAAGACACCGGAATCTGGCGTTCGCCTGGTTATCGGATATCCTTTTTCCTTCGAATCCGGGGACAGCAAAATTAGTCCAGGCTTCCTTGGAGAACAATCAGTTTCCTCTTCATTCGAATCTGGATTCTGGAATGACGAATTTGGTTTAGGCTTCTTTAGAGGACAACCAGTTTTCCAATCGTATTGTTTTTCTGGTTTATCGCCTTCCGGAAGAACAATGCCAACGACTTTATTATGCGGAAGCCCTTTGACAGTTAGCCCCTTGTCCTTTGTGTAGTGAGGTAGACGCCATAATTCCGGAATTTCTCCTTTTCTTGCCTTCTCATAGAATTCGTCCTTATAACCCTCCGGACCGGTAAAGCGCCAAAGAATTTCCGGCTTCGGCATATTTCCCCATTTCTCAATATTCTCAATATACTTTCGTATCTCCTCCAAACTCCTCACATGGCCTGGCGATACTCGGCCAAAAATCTCTACCTGAAACAACTCATCTTTCTTTAGCCGAATTCTTGTATTCTGCCACTCTTCGTAGGGTGAAATAGGATAGAAACCTACCGTTTGGCCACCAAGCCGAATACCTATTCCGGATGAATCAGAAAATTCTATCGTGAATAAGCTGGATATTATCGATACTATCACCCAAATGCCGGAAAAGATGAGAAGAAAGGTCAGGGCCACAAGGGCCTTGCGTTGTGCACAAAATGTTAAAAACCTGTAAGAAGTTGGGTGGCCGTTGTTACCACCATTCTTCCCTCCGGATTCCGGTTCACTGAGGATACACTTCTTTTGTTGCACTTCGTCTGCTACCAATAGCATTGCTATGGCTAACGACAATAAGATGATTCCGAGTACTACGCCCCATGGCGATAAGACAATATCGAGTAGTACATCAGGCTTTTGTACTGGAAAATCAAATGGCAGAAGGCCCAAGTACAAAAAAAACCCAAAGAAACAAAGAAAAAGTGTTTTTTTAAGAAGAGACTTCAGGTTGGGTTTGTCCTCCATGCACTTCCCTACGAAACTAACCATAGAGTTCGGGTTGTTCTTCTTCATGGATATCCCTACAGTTCTCGCGACAGTTTGGCTGGAGGCTAGAAACTACCTAACTTAATGGTATAGCCGTCACGCCCAAATCGATGCAAATCGGGCAACCAACCTTAAACGCGGCCTACGCAGTCCGCGGAGAGATTCCCGCTGCGATCCTGTCACCCGCATCCCTGGCCGCGGTTTTCAGATCATAGGCGGATTGCAGGTCCATCCAGAACTCGGGGCTCGTCCCGAAGTAGCGTGCAAGCCGCAACGCGGTATCCGGGGTGACGGCACGGCGTTCGCGCACGATGTCGTTGATACGCGGGGCCGGAACCTTGAGCTCGCTAGCCAGGCCGTTCGCCGACAGCCTGAGAGGCACCAGAAACTCCTCGCGCAGGATCTCGCCGGGATGGATGGGACGCATCTTGTTCATGGTCTTGGGCTTGGCTTGGGCTTCAATGGTAATCGACGATCTCGGCGTCATAGGCGTTACCATCCGTGAAGCGAAAACACAAACGCCACTGATCGTTTATCCGAATATTCCACTGCCCACGCCGGTCTCCCTTCAGGGCCTCTAATCTGTTCGCCGGCGGTAGGCGCATGTCATCGATGCGGCGGGCGATGTCGAGCATCTGAAGTTTCCGCTCCGCTACCGACTGAAAGGAGCGAAACCGTATCCTGGGCTTGCCGCGAAACAGAGCCTCCGTGTGCTTACAGCGGAAGGATTTGATCATCCAACAAGAGTATAACGCACGCCGTTAAATGGATAACATTCAAGTAGGCAAGGAAGACCCGCTGACATGCGCGACCCCGGAGCCCGTAGGCCGGGTTCAGGGACGCCCCCGGCTTTCTCTGCCCCCTGATAACTGCCCCCTTTCTGGTCGGTGTCCATGCCCAACAAACATAGGTGTTGGACACGGGCCATCCATTGATGCGGTTCGTGCGGGGAGAACGTGCACCAGCCAGTAAGCTCAGAACCACCGCGCTCACCAGTATCCTACGGCCGGGATCCCGTTAGGATTCGATCATCTCCTCCAGTCCCTGCCCCGGCCGGATCATGGGCAGCACGTCTTCCGCCTTGTCGATCCAGACATCCACCAGGACCGGACCCTGATATGCGAGGGCCTCACGCACGGCCCCTGGCATCGCCTGCGGATTTCTGACCCGCATGGTCTTGAGCCGCGGGTAGACGAACCGCAGCCCGGTGAGGTTGGGGAGCTGGATGCGACAGGTCGGATCCAGCTTGACGCAACCGGGATCGCAGTCGGTGGTCCGGGAGAGGCAGGTCTCGTAGTGGTTCCCCCCGTCCATCATGTCTTCCCACTGGCGCACCATTCCGAGATAACCGTTGTTGAGCACGAACATCTTCACCGGAATGCGGTTGGCGACCAGGGTTCCCAACTCCTGGATATTCATCTGGAAACTACCGTCGCCGTCGATGAGCACCACGGGTCGGTCCGGGTTCGCATACCAGGCCCCGATGGCGGCCGGGAGCCCGAAGCCCATGGTCCCCAACCCCCCGGAGCTGATCCACTGGCGCGGACGGGTAAACTGATAGTACTGGGTCGCCCACATCTGGTGCTGACCCACGCCCGTAACCACAGTCGCGTCGCCCCCGGTGAGCTCCGAAATGGCCTCGACCACCGCCTGCGGCTTGATGTAATCCCCGGTGCCATAGGGCTTAGGCATCTGCTCCCGCCAGCGGCCGATCTGTGCCAACCAGGCCGCATGGTGGGCGCTGCGGCCGGAGGCCAGGGCATGGCGCAGAAACGCCTTGAGATCGGCGGCCAGGGCCAGATCCGCCTTGATCGCTTTGCCGAGCTCCGAGGGGTCGATGTCCACATGGGCGATGCGCTTGTCCGCCGCGAAGCCCTTCACCGCCACCCGGTCGTCGAAGCGGCCCCCCAGGGTCAGGATGAGATCCGCGTCCCGCAAGGCATAATTGGCCGGGATACTCCCGTGCATACCCGGCATCCCCAGGTTGTGAGCATGCGCAAAAGGCACGGCACCCAAGGCATTGAAGGTGGTCGTCACCGGGACCTGGAAACACTCGACGAAGCGGCGCAGGAGGTCCGCGGCACCGGCATGGATGATGCCGCCCCCCGCTTTGACCACCGGACGCTCGGCCTGCGTCACGGCAGCCAGGATGGCATCCGCCCTGGCGGCGTCGAAGGGAACCGGCTCGCGACGGCGCCGGCGCGGGGGATTCCCGGACTCGACCGCCGCCAGTTGGACATCCTTACAGATATCCACCACCACGGGACCGGGCCGACCGGTGGCGGCCAGATGGAAGGCCTCGTGCAGGGTCCATTCCAAGTCGGCAACCGCCTTGACCAGATAGTTGTGCTTGGAGACGGGGCGGGTCACCCCCAGGGTATCAACCTCCTGGAAGGCATCGGTCCCGATCGCGCCGCTCGGGACCTGGCCGGTGATGAAGACCGTCGGGATGGAGTCCTTATAGGCATCGGCGATCGGGGTGATCAAATTAGTCGCCCCCGGACCCGAGGTCGCCAGGGCGACACCGATCCGACCACTGGCCCGGGCATAGCCCTCAGCCGCGTGGCCGGCCCCCCCCTCCTGCCGGAAGAGCACGAACCTGGGCCCCGGCTCGCCGCGGCTCATACGCTTGTTCAGCGCCACATGGAGGGGAATGACGGCGCCCCCGGTATGACCAAACAGATAGTCAACCCCAAGTCTGCCGAGCACCTCCCAAAAGAGAGCGGCGCCGGTCTTGAATCTGTATTCGTGCACGTTTTTCCAGAGTAGTCACAGGCTTGCAGCATTCTAACAGGGCAAAACCATTTGACCGAATCGGACGCACTTAAGCCAGCGAGCCCGTATGAATTTCTTTATGACTAACAAGCTGTTATCAGCGGTAGGTTGGGTTAGGCGCGGGGAAACGCCACGGGGGACACGGCATCGAACGCACCCTAGTACCTCATTTCACCCTATTTTACGTTCTCAGGCTCGTAGGATGGGCTGTGCCCACCAGCCAGGCACGGTGTTGGTGGGCACAGCCCACCCTATGGGTTACGCGCAAAATATGCAGAAATGGGGTACTAGTCCAACACCGACCGGAGACCTAGCGAATGTCAGGCCTCAATGCAGCCCAGGAATAAGACAACAACCGGCAGCATGCCTGCCCTGATCTTGAGCAGCGATTCCTTATGGGTGGCGTCAATCATAGGTAACACCTATCGGTCAGATTGGAAATACCCATTGGCATCTCGCGGGTAGGGGGTATAGCTTATAATTCGGGATGCAGGTTAGGAGCCTGTCCGACTTACGGCTGCCCCACTGCGGAACCCTGGATGCCGGTCATCTTTTCCGCGCGATTTCCTCATCCAGAGCAAGGCCGACTGTTCGCCTCAATCGCGCGCACAATCCACCTTAACTCCAGGGTCCCCGGCTACGAACACGTAAGTCGGACAGGCTCTTAAGCACTGCGTGATTCGGCAACCAACCGCAACTTTAAGAGAGAATCTCACATGAAACCACTCCAAGGCACCAAGACCGAACAGAACCTGAAAGACGCCTTTGCAGGCGAGTCTCAAGCCAATCGCCGTTATCTCTATTTCGCAACCAAGGCGGACGTTGAAGGCTATAACGACGTGGCCACCGTCTTCCGCTCCACCGCCGAGGGTGAGACCGGCCACGCCCACGGTCACCTGGAATACCTGGAGGCCACCGGCGATCCGGCCACGGGGCTGCCCATCGGAGGAACTGCCGACAACCTGAAGGCGGCCATCGCCGGTGAGACCCACGAGTACACCGACATGTACCCCGGTATGACAAAGAAGGCCCGCGACGAGGGCTTCGACGAGATCGCCGACTGGTTCGAGACCCTGGCCAAGGCCGAGCGCTCTCATGCCAACCGTTTCCAGAAGGCCCTGGACAGCTTGGATACCTGATTTCGGGGACGCCTGATTCCGGGACGTTCGCCCCGCATCCCTTTCCCTTCGGGAGAGGGGCGAAGCTCGTAGGTTGGGCAAAGCCGGTAGGATGTGGTGAGCGCCGGGCGCGGAGCGACCGGCGCGAACCGCATCTTTGGACGGTGGCGTGCCCAACAAATCATTTAAATATTAACCACTACCCAAACCAGAAACGGGGCATAATGAACCGCTCTAGGCTAACCCACGCTCGTTCCCACGCTCCAGCGTGGAAACGCCGTCGTGTCCGCTCCCGCGGACTCAGCTCCTCGGTGCTGATAGGCGTTGGCGGTTAGCCTACCGAGGTGCTTAATCGACGCTGGAGCGTCAGATCCCTCCTCGTCGGGACAAGGTCTGCTCCCACGCTGGAGCCTGGGGAGCCAGCCGAAAATCAATGCCCGTAGAAAATCAATAGGTTAGTTTTTAG
>NZ_FLUY01000508.1 GCF_900092655.1 Candidatus Thiosymbion oneisti | reverse complement strand
CTGTGTGCCAAGCAGGTATCAGCTCGACCACCGTGAATCAGGATCCGAACCTTATGCCCCAGGATGTCCAAGCCCCGATTGCCCACCGGCCCACTGTCATGGTCGGGCTGTCGGGTGGCGTGGACTCCTCGGTCGCCGCATTGTTGCTGCTGGAGCAGGGGTATCGGGTGGAGGGTCTGTTCATGAAGAACTGGGAAGAGGACGATACCGCCGATTATTGCGCCGCCGCCGCAGACCTGGAGGATGCCGCTAAAACCGCCGCGCTGCTCGGCATCCATCTGCACCGGGTCAACTTCTCGACCGAGTATTGGGACCGGGTGTTCTCCCGTTTCCTCACCGAGTACCGTGCCGCCCGCACGCCGAATCCGGATATCCTGTGCAATCGGGAGATCAAGTTCCGCGCCTTTCTGGATCACGCCCTGAATCTGGGCGCCAAGCGCATCGCCACCGGTCACTACGCCCGCGTCGCCCGCGACCATGCGGGCTGGCACCTGAGACTCGCGGCGGACGCGAACAAGGACCAAACCTATTTCCTGTATCTGCTCGGACAGGAGCAGCTCGGCCGCTGCCTGTTCCCCCTCGGTAATCTGAACAAACACGA
>NZ_FLUY01001515.1 GCF_900092655.1 Candidatus Thiosymbion oneisti | reverse complement strand
CGGATCGTCCCTGATCCGGCTTTGCCCAACCTACGAGCCGGCAGGATGCCGGCGCTCCCGGCTTTGCCCAATCGACACGG
>NZ_FLUY01000375.1 GCF_900092655.1 Candidatus Thiosymbion oneisti | reverse complement strand
CCTTCTCGCAGGATGTCAATATAAAAGTACTGACTTTTCCTTAAACGACGATTTACAAACTGGATATCTTCGGCAATTAGGCTGATTGGCGTTCGGTGGATAGTTTTGATCAAACATTGAGCAAGTTGATTGTTTTGCTCAACTTTACTGGCTTGGCGGGGTGTTTCGGTAATAATCAGAAGATCGAAGTCGCTTTGATAGCGATAAAGTAGGGTTTCCGGGTCAAGGTCTTCTACCCAGTCACCACGGGCATAACTCCCAAATAAAATAATCATATCAAGATCGATTTCTTCTCGAATGATCTCGATAGCTCTTTGTAATTCCTGCTGTTTTTGCTCTGGCAGGTGTTCAAGTGATGTTTTCATTCTCTTAATAATAATCACTATCCACTTAGATTCATAGCTGCTTAGATTCATAGCTGCGGTTTCTTTTGAGAGGCATAACGCTCAAATCAGCCGCACCAAAAAGCAGAGCGAAGCGGAGTTTTTTGGGGTCGGCAGGATTTGAATATTAGCTTACTCACTATATGAATTTGTTGAAGAAGATGAATCACTGCTTTCACTTTTTCTGTCTAAATGAAGTGTAACCATTATAATTACAGTGATTAATTCAGACGGTTCGTCATCTTCTATAACTTCTATGACATGCTTATCTCTTAATGTCAGTAATTTACCTTTTGCATGCGCAATTCTTCTTCCTTGTCGAGTAATTTCAAATCTCAGATCCCACATATTGCCATTTGCTGTAGCACCATTAAATGGGCCATCTATAATTGTGTAGCGACGTACCCAAGACCAAATTTTACGTTTAATGATAAAGTCTCCTATAAAACTTGAAACAATCCATGTTGGAGTCCAAGAAAACACCTTTCTTCGTATGAATGCGACTTCTTTTTGACCTTTATTGATTCGCCATGTTGGGTTGAAAAAAGCAAACTCGCCCTCTGTATCATATATTAAATTTTCAGATTCATCTGTAATTGACATCTTGCCTTTAAGAGAAAGCAATTTGTTGGTAATACACAATGTCTTGGACATTATTGAATCCTTATTATCAGACGGTGCTTACTATTTCGTGAAGCTAACGCCAGCAATCACCCGACGCGGAAGGAGCGGTAGCGACCGTAGCGGTCGAGTGAATTGCCTTGTTAGCCAATAGTTGTTTTCAAGGTAAATTCTCATAGTCATCTAAATCCTTGTATCGGGCGCTCGCTTTCTTATTAATCTTTAACTTATTCAAGCTAATGATGTTTACTTCAATGCCATCTATTTCATCAACAATCCTTTCCTTAAAACACTCATCAAAAGAAACACCCGAAATTGTCGTCAATATTTCAATGCGAATAGGAGCAATACCCATGCGCACCACATTGTTTTCCTTGAGAAAAATATCTTTTGAAAGTTGGGGCGTATCAAAGCCAAATTCCTTTAAGGCAGAAACCATTTGTTCTGCTACCTTGGGCTCAATAGCTATCCATATATCCATGTCATTCGTAGCTCTAGGATAGCCATGATAACCAACCGCATACCCACCAATCAACAAATAATGGGATGTTTTTAGTCTTCAGTAAACTCAAGAACTCTTTGAAGTCTGGAGGTAGCACCATCTCCATAGTTTATCCTTCTTAATAATTCAATATGACCTATTCTTTCAATTGGTTTTTTACTAAGCCAATAGCCACTATCATCTGTTTGATCTAATGATGTCACTACAGACAGTAATCTTTTATCAATTTTCAGTTTACTTATTTCTTTACCCACAATCTTCATTTCCGTTTTTTTGGCTAACGGCATGGCTAGCCGGCCCAATACCGCATTTACCAATGACTTGAGCCAAGCTCCTGAGCTCGATGCGCGGTATTGGGTCGGGCTAAGAGGCTGTCTAAAAAAGGGCCGTAGGCCAGAGTAGACGGTAGGCTGGGTTGAGGAACGAAACCCAGCGTTTACGGGCAAGTCTGGTTTGCTTAAGTTTAGTCCCTTGACCCAGCCTACCGCTTTGAAATCAATATGTTAGTTTTTAGACAGCCTCTAAGCCATTTGTTAGCCGACAGTTTTCATTAGTTACGACGAACTTTCCGACCGCCACCCTTCCAACTATGAAGTCCGGTTCAGCCTGCGTCATGCGTGACCGGAGCCACCTTCGTATGAAGATTGCACAGAACTTAAACGGACGCGCCGGTGAACACACAACGCCCAAACGACCTTTCCCACAAGCTACCGACTTCCCTGCCTTGCACCACATTGCCAACACTCAAAACTTCTGGCGGCTAACAGGCGAAACAGAGCAACCGAATCGGTCCTCACAGCGAACCTTAACCACTTGACCCTATCACGCCGCCTGTTTGGCTACAAATACCGCTCGCGCAGCCCGGATGCCACGCAGATACTTGGCCTGACGCCGGGCGCAGAGATCCGTGAGCGAGGCCGGTGCACCGACCGCTGTTCCAAATTCCTTGAGAAAACGCTCGGCAAAGTCGATAAATCGCTCCCCGT
>NZ_FLUY01001560.1 GCF_900092655.1 Candidatus Thiosymbion oneisti | reverse complement strand
TGAGGCACCGCCAGACGAAAGGGGCGGCAACGGATAGGCCACATCTAAGGACACGGGAACCTGCTCTCTACTCTACTG
>NZ_FLUY01001526.1 GCF_900092655.1 Candidatus Thiosymbion oneisti | reverse complement strand
CGCTCGATCTTCTTGAGTTCGGTTTCCAAACGCTTCTTGGTCTTGATGCTGGCGTCACTGGCGCTGGCCTGGAAAAATGAGCCGTCGATGCCGATGGTTTCTCTGCCCAGCAGCTCGAGTTCTTGGCACAGCACGATGAAATCACGGTTGGCCGCCCGCAACGCGCTCCCGTTGACCCGTCGAAACTCAGCGCTGATGCGGTAACTCGGGACTAATCCCTCCTGCAGCCATTCCAAAAAACCAGGCAGCTCAATCCTGCCGATCACTTTGCCGATGGGGTAGCTGAATAGTTACCGGATGAAAATCATATCTCTTATACTCTAACCAATCCGGTCTCCATCGTTAAGTTGTTGTTGAGCGATTTACATGCAATCGATCCGAAATCCGGTAGCGCCGAAAGGAAACATCCCCTATCTCGCCGCGTCCCTCCGGCCGATAGTCTCCTGGCTGATCCTGCCGGCGCTTCTGCTGTGCGGCCCGGCGCCGGCCGCCACCGGTCCCGAGCGCTTGCAGGACTACCTGAGGGGGCTCAGGTCATTGGTCTCCGACTTCAGGCAGATTACCCTGAATGTCGACGGGGGCCGCAGGGTGGAATCGAAGGGTACCTTCTACCTCAAGCGTCCCGGCCAATTTCGCTGGGAATATGAGAGTCCGGTCAAACAGATCATCGTCGCCGACGGCAAGCGCGTGTGGCTGCACGATCTGGAGCTGGATCAGGTCTCCCACCAGAGCCAGGCCAAGGCCTTGGGTGGCACGCCGGCCCAGCTGCTGGCGATGGAAGGGCCTGTCGACCGTCACTTCAAGGTGACCCCCTGGGACGCCGGAGACGGGCGTGAATGGGTCGAGTTGCGGCCCAAGGCCAAGGATACCCAGGTGGTGAGGATCCGCATCGGCTTCGCCGGCAAGCGTCTCGATATCTTGCTGATGGACGACAGCTTCGGTCAGCACACGCGCTTCGTCTTTACAGGGACCAAACGTAACCCGAGGCTCGACAAGGACCTGTTCCACTTCGACGCATCCAGCGCCGTCGATTTTTTGCAGATCGATTGATTCTACTTTGTCACATCCGGTCTGATCGGCTGCTTGTGCCGGATTTCGTTCGGAGTGCGCTGGCAATCCGACATGCCGACCCCTGTGCCTAAACCGCTCTTCTCCACTGCGCCCGCGGCACCCCTGGCCGACCGCATGCGGCCGCGCACGCTGGAAGAGATGTGCGGACAGTCCCACCTCCTCGCGCCCGGCAAACCGTTGCGCCGGGCTATCGAGGCGGACCGACCCCATTCCATGGTCTTCTGGGGACCGCCCGGCACCGGAAAGACCACCTTGGCGCGTCTCCTGGCGGCCTATTCGAGGGCCAATTTCCGCAAGCTCTCCGCCGTACTCTCAGGCGTCAAGGACATCCGCGAGGCCGTGGCCGAGGCGCGCAAGGTCTGGGAACGGGAGGGCCGCGGCACTATCCTCTTTATCGACGAGGTACACCGCTTCAACAAGAGTCAACAGGACGCCTTTCTGCCCCATGTGGAAGCGGGGACCCTGATCTTCATCGGCGCTACCACCGAGAACCCTTCCTTCGAGCTCAACAACGCCTTGCTGTCCCGGGCCCGGGTCTATGTACTCAAGCCGTTACGGATCGAAGATCTGGAGCGCGTCATCGATCGGGCCTTGGCCGATCCCATGCGGGGCCCAGGGGACCGGGGGTTGACCCTGGACCCGAAGCAGCGGCGACTCCTGGCCGAGGCGGCGGACGGAGATGCCCGACGCGCCCTCAATCTGCTGGAGCTGGCGGTGGACTTGACCGACGGCAGCGAGATCGGCGCCGATGTGGTCGCCGAATTGATCGCCGGACAGGTCCGGCGCTTCGACAAAGGCGGCGATGTCTTCTACGACCAAATCTCGGCCTTGCACAAATCGGTACGCGGCTCGGCGCCGGACGCCGCACTCTACTGGCTGGCACGTATGATCGACGGCGGCTGTGATCCCCGCTACATCGCCCGGCGGGTAGTGCGCATGGCCTCCGAAGACATCGGCACTGCCGATCCCCGGGCCCTGGAGTTGGCCCTGAACGCCTGGGAGGTGCAGGAACGCCTCGGCAGTCCCGAGGGCGAGCTCGCCGTCGCCCAGGCAGTCGTCTATCTGGCCTGTGCCGCCAAGAGCAATGCCGTCTACCAGGCCTGGAACGCGGCCTTGGAGGACGCCCGTCGTTCCGGTTCCCTGGAAGTCCCGGTGCACCTGCGCAATGCCCCCACTCGGCTCATGCAGGAGCTGGGATACGGCAAGCGCTACCGCTATGCCCACGACGAGCCGGAGGGCTACGCGGCGGGCGAGAACTACCTCCCGGAGGGCCTGCCCCACCCCAGATACTATGCGCCTGTGGACCGCGGGCTGGAAATCCGCATCCGCGAAAAGCTCGCACGCTTGCGGGAGCTGGATCGGGCCGCGGCTGGACGGGAAGCGGCGCCCGCGGATCGGAAGGTTCGGAGGGAATGAGCCGGCTATCAGCTACTAACGAGGCATCGCCTCAGACCGACGAGGCATGAGGCCCCAAAAGCCCCTCTCCCGTAAGGCCCCCTCTCCTACGCCCAACCAGCTGTTGAAAAGCCAAGGTAGGTCGAAGTCGAAATCGGGGTAGTGTTGTAACTCTGTTGTTTCCAAGACACAAGGTGTTGATTAGCATCGCTATTCGAATCCTGAAAAACAAAGTTAGAACACTACCCCATCATGGTTGGTTTCAAGAAATAAAAGAGCCCCGATCCAATGCCGAGACGATTCAACACAGCTGGTCCCTGTCTTTTCGAAGACCACTACATGCTCCCTCCCGAGGAGCGTCTGCCCCAGGTTCGCGAGCTGATAGACGGGAAACACTATTTCGTCATCCACGCCCCTCGGCAGACCGGCAAGACGACCTTGATACGCAATCTATCCCGCAAACTGACGGCGGAGGGGAAATATGCCGCGCTCACCGTCTCCCTGGAAAGCTTCGTGACGGAAGGGCCGAGAGAGGTCATGCCGCAGCTATTGGAAAAGGTTTCGAGGGAGTCGGAGTATGCATTGCCCAGCGAGCTGCAACCACCGCAGGTAGCGGAATTTACAGGGGAGCCGTTGATAGCCCTTGAGGGATACCTTTCCGCCTGGAGCGACGCCATCAGACTTCCGGTGGTGCTGTTCCTCGACGAAGCCGATTCCTTAGCCGGTCCCGTGCTGATTTCCCTCCTGCGCCAGCTGCGGGACGGTTACACAACTCGTCCTAGGCCCTTTCCCCAAAGCATAGCCTTGGTGGGTCTCAAAGATATTCGGGATTACAGAATTCAGGTGCGATCGGAGACCGAGACCCTGGGAACATCCAGCCCGTTCAATATCAAAGTTCGATCCCTGTCCATCGGTTATTTTACGTCCGAGGAAACCGCGGCACTGCTGCGGCAGCACCAGGACGAAACGGGACAGGGGTTTACGGACGAGGCAGTCCAAGAAATCTCTCATCAAACCCAAGGACAGCCATGGCTTGTCAATGCCCTCGCTGGCCAGTTGACAACCGATTTCGATGCGTTGATCAAGGATCGGCGTATCCCGGTGACACGGGATCATGTCCTGGCGGCCAAAGAGCTTATCATCGAACGGCGCGATACCCATCTCGACAGCCTGGTGCATCGCCTCCAAGAACCCCGGATCAAGCGGGTCATTGAACCCATTATGGTGGGAGAGGTTGTAGCGGATGCGACCTATGACGACGATTTTTCCTATACCAGGGACCTTGGCCTGGTAACGGCAGCCGATGGCGGTCCGCGACGCATCGCCAATCCCATCTATAGCGAAATCATCGCCCGCGTCTTGATCCATCAGGTGCAGACCAGTATCCCGGAAGACCCGGCCTGGTTCGTGGGTAAGGATGGAATGCTGGACATGATGAAGCTCATCGAAGGCTTTCTGGAATTCTGGCGGGAGAACGGCGAGGTTCTGCTGCGGGGCCTGCCCTATCAGGAGGCCGCGCCCCATTTGGTCTTCATGGGCTATTTGCAGCGTATCGTCAATGGGGGGCGGGTGGATCGGGAATTTGCCCTCGGCACCCGGCGGGCCGACCTAGTGGTTCACTATGGGGCAACGCAAAAGGAGGTCATCGAACTCAAACTCGCCCAAGCCCCTAAGGCCGTGGAACGCGGCACCCGGCAGGTCTCGGAATACACCAAACGGCTTGGCTTGCGGAAAGGCTATCTGCTCCTGTTCGATCGGGAAGCGACAATTCCTTGGGAGGAGCGGGGTGAGGTGGAAGAGATCGAGACCCATGGCGTGGCGGTGGTCGTGGTGCGAGTGTGAGTGCTATTCGAAGTAGTGATTGATTACTAAATGATAGCATACAATGTCGGGTCCCCAACGGTTTTATGGCCCTGGTCATGGCGGCGGGCTCCTTTGTCGCCGGTTCCACCAGTATGGGCGGGGGCGCGGTGGCCTTTCCAGTCATGACGCTGGCGTTTGATATCAGTCCTTCCGTGGCCCGTGATTTCTCCCTGATGATCCAGTCCGTGGGGATGATGGCGGCCAGTGCCGCCATCGTCATGATGTGGGTTACGGTGGAGAAAAAGGCCCTGCTGTGGGCCGGCATAGGTGGTCTGCCGGGTCTGTTGTTCGGCTACGAGGTCCTTTCCCCACTCCTGGCAGCCGCGGTAGTAAAGACCCTATTTGCCAGCGTGGTATTCAGCTTCGGCCTGATGCTGTGGTGGACAAACCGATACGCCAACCGCTTCCGTGTGACCACCATCCGTCGCTTCGGCTCGGTGGTCGGGCTGGAGCTGTTCGCGGCAGGTCTGGCAGGCGGGATCATCAGCGGCATTCTGGGCAGTGGGATCGATATCGCGGTGTTCTCGGTCTTGGTGCTGCGGTTCGGTATCTGTGAGAAGGTGGCTACCCCGACCTCGGTTATCCTGATGGGGACCAATGCCCTGGCCGGTATGCTCTGGGGCGGTGCGAGTGGTACCCTAGCCGCGGAGGCTTGGGACTATTGGTGGGTGTGCGTGCCCGTGGTGGCGTTCGGCGCGCCATTCGGGGCTTGGTGCATGAGCCGTTGGCGCCGGGTGCATATCGTGCGGTTTATCTGTGTCCTGATCCTTGTACAGTACGTCGGTACTCTTCTCATCCTGCCCCAGACACCGACCCTGCTAGCCTGGAATATCTTGGTAATCGCCTCCAGTCTTCTGTTGTTGCGTCTTTTTCATCAGGCCTGCGAAACGCGTAGGACACCTTGATTTTTCAAGGTGTCCTCCGGGCGTCCTTCAATCCGGTCAGCAGGTAAAGGAGAAAGCGAGGCGCATGTTGTTGGCGACCAGGCCCATCGTCCTTTTGCTCGCTCGCGGTTCAAGGATAACTCCCATCAGGAGACAGGAATTGAATATAGGAAATTCCGATCTGTTAGGCACTTTCAGTTTACATGTCTCACCGAGGCGGCGGACGACTCACGATATCCACTACAATGCAGGTGTCGAATCTGAAAGACCGTCTATACCGCCTGCGGGGCATCGCAAAGACCCGGATAGAGTCTGCTATGGGGCATCGATGAAGACCTTCAGTACCGCAGGTCCGGTAAGACCGGACGAACATTACAATATCCCGGCGCTATCGCGTTGGGATATGGACGAAATTCGCCGGCTGATCCGGGAGAAACGCTACTTCGTGCTCCACGCCCCGCGCCAGACCGGCAAGACCACCTGCCTGTTGGCGCTGATGGAAAGGCTCAACGCGGAGGCAGACTATAGGGCCCTGTATGTGAACCTGGAGCCGGCCCAGGCGGCGCGGGGGAACGTGGAAGCGGGCATGCGCACGATTGTCAGTGGGATTGCCGAAGACGCCCGTCGTTACTTGGGTGATCAGAGGCCGTGGGAGGGGGTCGAGGATGTACTGCGTAAATTTGGTCCCCACGGTGCCCTACGGGGGTTGCTCTCCCGCTGGTCGGAAGAGAACGACCATCCCATCGTTTTGCTCCTGGATGAAGTGGATTCCCTGGTAGGGGATACCTTAATTTCCCTGCTGCGCCAGGTCCGCGCCGGCTACCCGGATCGCCCCCAGGCCTTCCCCCAAACGGTGCTCCTGTGCGGGGTGCGGGACGTGCGGGATTACCGCATCCATGACGGCGATAACCAGGTCATCACCAGCGGCAGCGCCTTCAACATCAAGTCCGAGTCGTTGCGCCTGGGGAACTTCAGCCACGGCAATGTCGCCGCCCTCTACGCCCAACATACCGAGGCGACCGGACAGGTCTTCGAGGACGGAGTGATCGATTATGTCTTCGAGCAGACCAATGGTCAGCCTTGGCTGATAAACGCCTTAGGCTACCAGGCCTGCTTCAGAACCAAAGACAACCGCATCCGCAGCCATCCGATCGCCTTGGGCGTCATGCAAGATGCCCGCGAGCAGATCATCGAACGGCGGGATACCCATATCGACCAGTTGGGGGATAAATTGAAGGAACAGCGGGTGCATCGGGTCATCGGCAGGATGTTGGCCGACACCGCGGGAGAAGACGGCACCATTCCCGAAGATGACCTGCAATACGTGGAGGATCTCGGTCTCATCCGTGCCCGTCCCCAGCTCACCATCGCCAACCCCATCTACCGGGAGGTGATTCCCCGCACCCTTACCTGGACCACCCAGGTCCTGATCCCCCAGGAAACCGCTTGGTATGTCAGGGAAGACAAAGGGCTCGACCTCCCCAAACTACTCGACGCCTTCCAGCAGTTTTTCCGGGAGAACGGCGATGCCTGGGCCGGACGCTTCGGCTACAAGGAGGCCGGGCCGCAGCTGATGATGCAGGCGTTCCTGCAACGCATTGTCAATAGCGGCGGGCGCATCGACCGGGAATATGGCCTGGGACGTCGGCGCACCGATCTTTTGGTGCAGTGGCCCCTGGATGCGGATCAGGGCTTCCATGGTCCTGTGCAACGGGCGGTGATTGAGCTGAAGATCCTGCACAAATCCCTGGAGGCGACCATCGAAGAGGGACGGGCTCAAACCGCCGACTACATGGACCGGGGCGGTGCCGCAGCGGGCTATCTGGTCGTTTTCGATCGCACCCCGGATACCCCGTGGGAGAAGAAGGTCTTTGTCAAACAAGAGCAGTATGGAAAATACCGAATCGGGGTGTGGGGGATGTAAGGGCACCTTGAAAAATTCAGGGTGACCGCGCGGGGCATGGATGCCCCGCCATTTTTCAAGTACACCGGTATTTGAAAATGAAGCGAAGTGGAAGCTGTGTTTTCACTTCGCGTGAGGCTTGTCTATCAGTACTCTGAACCTGATTGATAAACATGGGATCAAGAATAAGTACTCCACAACAGATTATCGATTTTCTCGGGTTAGAGCCGTTGCTGTTTGAAGGGGGATACTGCAAAGAAACCTACCGCAGTCGCTCGATCTTGACCCCGGATTGTCTGAAGAACAAATACCCGGACGAGAGAAATGTATCCACAGCTATCTTTTACTTGTTGACACCGGATACCTGCTCCATCTTACATAGGCTGAAAGGGGACGAAATATATCACTTTTATATCGGAGATCCGGTTGAGTTGCTTGCTCTTGGGCCATATGGAAAAACGGAGCGGCATATCCTGGGACACGAAATAGAAAAATCCATGAAAGTACAATTGTGTATCAAGAGTGGTTGGTGGCAAGGCTCCCGCTTGCTGGATGGAGGACGATTCGCTTTGATGGGCACGACAATGGCCCCTGGCTTCAACTTCAATGATTTCGAAAGAGGAGACAGGACTCGGTTGCTCAAAGAATACCCAAGAGAAGCGAAGTTGATAGAGGCCCTTACAGGTAAGCCGGAATTCAATATCTAGTACAGCAGTGCCGAAGTACCGATAACATCGGTTGAGTTCTTCCATTGGAAATTTCGCGCTCGTTCCCACGCTGGAGAGACTGTAAAAGAATTCGCCCTTGGTCGTGGCGAGGGTAAACTCCCGGTCGGGCTAGATTCGAGAGGGTGAGATTGATGGCGAGAGGTTACAAGCCAGGCGTCGCCCGTGCCCAGGCCGCACGCCTGCCCGCCCGGA
>NZ_FLUY01000374.1 GCF_900092655.1 Candidatus Thiosymbion oneisti | reverse complement strand
TATGCCCCCTCTCCCTCCGGGAGAGGGTTGGGGAGAGGGGATCAAAGGGATGAATCGCTCTACTTTTTCACTTATAAGTTTACCACTACCCTCTCCGAGAGAGGGCCGGGGAGAGGGGATCAAAAAAGAAACGGGGAGTGGTTAATGAACCGCTCTACCCTAACAACTTAAAAATTTACCACCACCGATTTTTCAAAGTGGCCGAGGGAAAACACCATGAAAGAGTATCACAAAATCCAGACAGTCTATAAAAGAGACCCTGCAACCAAACACAAAACCCTGATTGAAGGCGATTTTTCATTGCCTGAATTCGAGTTTCTCCAGCACAACAAATGGATCTTCACAGAAAAAGTGGATGGGACAAACGTGCGGGTAATATTCGATGGAGAAACCATTACATTCGGCGGTAAAACGGATCGAGCGCAAATTCCTGCGGTTCTCATAAATCGCTTGAATGAAAAATTCTTACCGCAAACAGATAATTTCAAAGAAATCTTCAATGGTAATAGCGTTTGCCTGTACGGTGAAGGCTATGGGGCAAAAGTCCAACCAGGTGGTGGTAAGTATCGTCAAGACCCGGATTTTGTCCTGTTTGATGTCAAAATAGACGAATGGTGGCTGCAACGGCGCGATGTCGAGGACATTGCGGAAAAATTAGGGACTGATACGGTTCCCATAATCGGAAAGGGAACCCTACATGAAATGGTCGAGATGGCAAAAGCCGGATTCAAATCTCAGTGGGGTGATTTTACGGCTGAAGGAATTGTCGCCAGACTCGCAATCGAGCTTAAAAGCAGGAATGGGGAAAGGATCATGACAAAAATAAAATACAAGGATTTCAATTAGGCACACGCAGAATAACAAATCATTTTATGGATTCCGGGCTGCCTTGGAGTGCACCGGCAAAGCGGCGCGACCGAATCGAACCTCAACGACGGGGGATACCAGCGGCGCTTGCCAAGAACCTGGGCACCGGACTCCACACACGCCGCGGCGACGGGTGTCCTTACTCTAGTTTACAGGTACCAGTGGGCGAAAGCCCGTGGAGGTTCAAGTCCTCTCCTCGGCACCAAATCGACTCCCTTCTCAGAATGGCTGTTCTGTAACGAATCATGAGTTGAATAAAAAATCCATGTAAACAAAGGGAGAAAACTATGACTATGCCATCCTATGATTTTGTGATGACCGGCCTGCAGCTTTTATCAACACTGTTTGTGTTTGCTGTCGGATTGGGGGTCCTGGCCGTCGTTGTTCTGTTTATCATCGACAGCATCCAGACCAAGGATGCTGTTCGTAAAAACTACCCGGTTCTTGGCCGTTTCCGTTACCTGTTCTCCATGCTGGGGGAGTTTTTCCGCCAGTATTTCTTTGCCATGGACAGGGAGGAAATGCCCTTTAACCGTGCGGAGCGCGAATGGGTGCACAGGGCCGCCCAAGATAAGGACAACACGGTTGCCTTTGGCTCCACTAAAAATCTGAATTCTCCCGGCACGGCTATTTTTGTGAACTGCCCGTTTCCAACGCTGGATGAGGATGCGGTTGAAATGCAACCCATGCAAATTGGCCCATATTGCAAGATACCCTATAACGCCCCTTCGTTTTTCAACATTTCAGGGATGAGTTACGGGGCCCTGTCCACTCCAGCCGTTCGGGCCTTGTCCAAAGGTGCGCATATGGCTGGATGCTGGATGAATACCGGCGAAGGCGGGCTGTCGCCTTACCATCTGGAAGGTGGGGCCGATATTGTCTTCCAGATCGGCACGGCTAAATATGGCGTGCGGGATGAAGCCGGAAATTTATCGGACGAAAAGCTGAAGGAAATTGCGGCCCATGAACAGGTACGTATGTTCGAACTTAAAATGAGTCAGGGCGCCAAACCCGGCAAAGGCGGTATCCTGCCCGGCATAAAAGTTACGCCGCAAATTGCAAAAATCCGCGGTATTCCGGAAGGCCAGGATTCGACTTCTCCCAACCGTCATCCTGAGATTAACAATCCCGGTGAGATACTCGACGTTATTAATCACGTTCGCGAAGTCACTGGCAAACCGGTTGGCTTTAAAACCGTGATTGGTAGCTTTGGCTGGATCGAGGAGATGTGTAAGGAAATTCATGCGCGCGGCATTGAAGCTGCGCCAGACTTCATAACGATTGATAGTGGTGACGGTGGAACGGGGGCCGCACCGATGCCGCTGATGGATAATGTCGGGCTGGTTGTGAAAGAATCACTGCCACTGGTATCCGATATCTTACATAAATACGGTTTGCGGGACCGAATCAGGCTTGTTTCTTCGGGAAAACTCATTACGCCCTCGGAAGTCGCATGGGCTATTGCGACAGGCGCGGATTTTGTGACATCGGCGCGCGGTTTTATGTTCTCTCTGGGTTGTATCCAGGCGCTGAAATGCAACAAAAACACCTGCCCAACGGGTATTACGACACATAACAAAAGGCTTCAAAAGGGCCTGAACCCTGAAGACAAGGCTATAAAAGTCGCAGCTTATTGCAAGAACATAGTGCATGAAGTGCAGATCATTTCTCATTCCTGCGGCGTAACAAGACCGAGGCTGATGGGCCGTAAACATGTGCGTATTGTGCAGGATAACGGCAAATCCGTTCCCATGGACGAACTGTATCCGCGACCGGACATTTTTCCCGAATACTCAAGACATCGCGGCCTCTTTGGCAGCGGATCAAAGAAACCAACATGCCGCTGGTGCTGATGGCGCCGGGACAAACCAATGCCTTGAGTTAAGCGTTACCGGTCAGCGAAAAAGAGGATCGTAGTGTCGGTCTACGCGATTGAGCCTGGCCCTTTTTCCTATTAGGCCCGATGCTGCCAGATTGCGGGATATCTACTGCCATGAAAGACAGACAAGACAACGATACGATGTGTTTCCACTCGAAAGTAGACGCTGAATGGGAATCGATAGGCAGTAACACGACGAATATCCTTATGAACCGTTGCAAAAGCTAGGGCTACGCACCGTTCGATTTCCGTTATGAATTCCACTCCGAGATTTTTCCGCTGAGCTTCGTATCGTGCTGCCGCCTCGATAAATTCAGCGCGAGCCGCGCGTAACCGAAAGACTCATCGCTTGATTCGGGCGAGAGCTGATGCCCTGACTTCGGGCCAGGGGATTACATCATCCGGGTTGGCATCATGTTCAGCGAGTCGTCGGTCAAGCTCCACCTTTTGAGCATCCGTCAAAGGTGGCACGGCATTCCGTTCAACAATGTTATCCCAGAGTGCTTCAACCAACTCAAGCTGTTCTTCTACGCTTAGTTGTCGAACTTGATCAAGGAGATGCATGTTCAGGCGTTTCCACTCAAAGCATTGCGTTGCGTTGGGGTTCGTTAACCTACGCGGGCTGAAATATTCGAGCCTGGCCCCTTTTTCCTATCCAGCCGCGGCGGTGGTCGAAATTCATACCTGAGAGCTGGTCTTCGCCACACAGGAAGGCACGAAAAGGATACCGATCGGAAACAGGCCACCGGCAAGGATCCACACGAACCAGAAGAGGATGGTGTAGATGCCACCGTCGCGCAGGTAGAAGGCGACCAGATCATAGCCCGCGTAGGTCGGGAAGGCCAGGGCGACGATTGTCACCCGGCACGGCATAGCCTACTTTGCGTCGGGTGACGGCGCGCCAATCACCGTAGCCGACGTGACCACCACAGACGCGCCTTACTCGACCTACGTGGCCTCGGGATGGAACTGATAGGACATTACCGTTGGGCCAAGCAGCGCGCTGCCGGATCGAACTTCCGCAAGGCGCCGATTAGCCTCATCAATCCATAGGCGCTGGATCTCGTCAGGTGGAGTGGAGTCCAGACTTTCCACAAGAAAATCAGCAAGTTCAGCCCGCTGCGCTGGAGCAAGCTGCAGCGCCTCCTGAGCGATCCGTTCCAGTGCCGCGTTCATGACTACTACTCGATATCTTCGAGTTTAGTAACCTTGCCCTGTCGGGCGTCCTGTTGGGAGCATTGAACGATCTTTCGGAATCGCGGATCGTTCAACAGACGATACTCAAGGTACTCGTCCTCAGTGGCAAAGCCCCTTATTACACCGACGGGTTTGCCGTGGTTTGTGATAATGATCTCTTCCTTTGCTGCTTTCCTCACGTACGAAGACAGATGGTCTTTCAGTTCGCTAAGTGCGGTAGTGATCATCGCGATTTCGCCCCATACTGATCGAGCCAGCTTTCTATGTTCTCTTTCGGAACAATCGCCAACACGACAACGGTCTCTGCTTCCACGTCGTAGAACACCCGATAGTCCTCCAGACGCAGGCGGTACTCGGGGTGATCCATGCCACGTAGCCGCTTGATTCGACTTCGGCTGACCTTGGTGGGCTCGTGGCGCAGATGCATTTCGAGCCCATCACGGACTACTGAGCGCCATCGAGCGGAGAGGCCCCGGTAGTGTCCCTTCGCCGTGTCCGTCAGGACAATTTCGTAACGCATTTATTCAGGATAGCAGGTATCTGGCCAGAATCAAGGCCAGATCACAGACCAGAGGGGAACCACTGATGTCTTCTGGGGAACGACCAGCCGTCCGCGGGAATGAAACAAGATAGGGGATCTTTTTTTCTACCGGCTTGGTGTAGGGGTTGCCCTAGTCCAGAGATAGGCGACGACGATCAAACAAAGTGGAACAAAGTGGGTGTCCTTTTGTTTCTCTCGGACGCCCACCAACTTTTCAGCCTCTTGGTTGGCGGTCACAATAAGCTTCGTGTTCCTCCACGCCGCCTTAAATTATTGGCTATTAGCTTAATTTCGATTGGCTATTAGCTTAATTTCGCACTCGCAAGGCGATTTAAACTTATACCATTTTCTGCTGCTTGAATTGCCAATTTTCTATAGACTTCTGGTGGTACTCTTATCATGAATTTAGCACTAACATGTTCGTTTGCTACTGGTTCTGGTATTTCTTCCCCATTAGCGATCATATCCGCGATTACTTCTGCGACTACTTTCCTTATTCCTTTCAATCCCGCCTCAGGGGTCGACGCTAACCAACTCAAACTAGGGAATTCCGCGCATAACCCAACATATTCTTGGTCTTCTTCGGACCAAGTTACATGGTATGTATAATGATCATCTTTAAGTGGCATTATTCACCTCTATTTTCTCTAAAGCCATTAAAACCTGTTTAACTTGATATAGTTTCGCTTTGCCTTTTTTATTCTGAATATTTACTCTAGGATCGCCTTGCCAAGGAGTTTTGTATACTTTATGATTTGTACCACTCTGTCTAGGTTTACCAAAATAGTGCTCACATACCTTACACAATTCATTGAACCGAATATTATTCGGTTCATTCCTCATTTTAAGAACGATATTTTCAATCCTTGACATTATTTGTCAGGTTCCATGTGATTATACAGCAAGAAGGAGCTATCACCTGCTCCAAACCAGAGAAGTTTATGCCTGCTCGCCGGGGAGTCGGAAAGCATCATGCTGCCAGTTTGGCTACAAACACCGCCCGCGCGGCCTGGATGCCACGCAGGTACTTAGCCTGACGCCGCGCGCAGAGATTCGCGAGCGAGGCCGGTGCACCGACCGCTGTTCCAAATTCCTTGAGAAAACGCTCGGCAAAGTCGATAAATCGCTCCCCGT
>NZ_FLUY01000903.1 GCF_900092655.1 Candidatus Thiosymbion oneisti | reverse complement strand
CCATTTCTTGCATTAGAACCACGGATGGACACAGATAAACACGGATTGTGATCTGTGTTTATCCGTGTTTATCCGTGGTTTTTCGGTGCGGTTCGTTCTGGTACAAGTCCAATTAACAAATGGCATTAGGATTTCTACTACGCTGCACTAGTACCTTGTTTCACCTCATTTTCCTGTAGGGAACGGCCTCCGTGCCGTTCCGCAGCCGTTCGGAACGCCACAGAGGGCGTTCCCTACGAACATGCAGAATATTTGAAATGATGGGCTGGCGCAGACACCAGGTATGATGCTCACAACACCTCGGATCAGTCCCGATCCACCGCCTTCATGCTCAAGCGTACCCGGCCCTGTTTGTCCACTTCCAGGACCTTGACGCGGACCAGGTCACCCTCTGCCAGCTTATCGCTGACCCTTTCCACCCGCTCCTCGCTGATCTGAGAGATGTGCACCAGGCCGTCGCGTCCAGGCAGGATGGTGACGAAGGCGCCGAAGTCCATGAGGCGGGCGACCTTGCCTTCGTAGACCCGGCCTACCTCCACATCGGCCGTAATCAGCTCGATGCGCTTCTTGGCCTCCTCCCCGGCACCCCTGTCTACGGAGAAGATCTTGACCAGGCCGTCGTCGGAGATATCGATGGTGGCCCCGGTCTCTTCGGTGATGGAACGAATGGTGGTACCGCCCTTGCCGATGACGTCGCGTATCTTCTCCGGGTGGATCTTGAAGTCGATGATGCGCGGGGCGTGCTCGGACATTTCGGCGCGGTGCACATCGATGACCTTGTTCATTTCCCCCAGGATATGGATCCGCGCCTCTTCGGCTTGCGCCAGGGCGGTCTCCATGATCTCTCTGGTGATGCCCTCGATCTTGATATCCATCTGCAGGGCGTTGATCCCCTCGGCGGTACCCGCAACCTTGAAATCCATGTCACCGAGGTGATCCTCGTCGCCCATGATATCGGTGAGCACGGCGAAATCGCCGCCTTCCTTGATGAGTCCCATAGCCACGCCGGCCACTGCGCCCTTGATGGGCACCCCCGCGTCCATCAGGGACAGGCTGGTCCCGCAGACGCTCGCCATGGAGCTGGAGCCGTTGGACTCGGTGATCTCGGAGACCACGCGTACCGAGTAGGGGAAGGTCTCCGGACTCGGTATGACTGCCAGCACCCCGCGCTTGGCTAGGCGACCATGACCGATCTCGCGCCGCTTGGGGCTGCCGACCCGGCCGGTCTCGCCGACGCAGAAGGGGGGAAAGTTGTAGTGGAGCATAAAGGGCTCGCGCCGCTCGCCCTCCAGAGCATCGATGATCTGTGAATCGCGCTCGGTCCCTAAGGTGGTGACCACCAGGGCCTGGGTCTCGCCGCGGGTAAACAGGGCCGAGCCATGGGTGCGTGGCAACAGGCCGGTACGGATGGCGATCGGGCGCACAGTGCGGTTATCGCGACCATCGATACGCGGCTCTCCGGCGAGAATGCGACCCCGGACGACCTTTTTCTCCAGCCTCTCGATGGCCTCCCTCACCGCTTGCTCCGACCACTTAGGTTCCTCGCTGGCGGCGAGCGCCTCCACCGCCGCGCCGCGGACCTGGTCCAAGGCGCCATAGCGCTCTAGCTTGTCCGCGATGCGGTAGGCATCGCCCAGACCGGCACCACAGCTGGACTCCACCTTTGCTGTGAGCTCGGTGTCTTCCGGCACCGGCGCCCAGGGCAGCGGGGCCTTGCCGACCTCGGCCGCCAGCTCCCTGATGGCAGCGATCGCCACCTGCATCCGATCGTGACCATAGAGCACCGCCCCCAGCATGACCGCTTCGGAGAGTCCCCTGGCCTCGGACTCGACCATCAGGACGGCCTGCTCGGTGCCGGCCACCACCAGGTCCAAGTCGGTGTCCGGTCCGAGACCGGTAACGGGCGGATTGAGCAAATAGGCGCCGTCCTTGTAGCCGACGCGGGCGGCCCCGATGGGACCCTTGAAAGGTGCGCCGGATATGGCCAAGGCCGCCGAGGCACCGAGCATGGCCGGGATCTCCGGACTGGCTGCGGGGTTGAGGGACTTGACGGTGGCGATGATCTGGACCTCCTGGTTATACCCCTTTGGAAAGAGCGGCCGGAGCGGGCGGTCCATGAGCCGTGCGGTGAGAATCTCGGTCTCGCTCGGCCGCCCCTCACGGCGGAAGAAGCCGCCCGGGATGCGGCCGGCGGCGTAGGTTTTTTCCTGATAGTCCACGGTCATGGGAAAAAAGTCACGCTCGGCACCAGGGCGTTTGTCCACCACGACGGTAACGAGGACCACCGTGTCGTCCATAGTGACGAGTACGGCGCCATCGGCTTGGCGGGCGATCTCACCGGTCTGGAGGGTTACCCTTTGGTCGCCGAATTGAAAGGTCTTTTGTATAGGTGTCACTGGTTGTTCCTGCTGGTTGTTCCTACTGGTCATTCATCAGGGCATTGGTAGTCCGCCGGCAAGCTTGGTTGCGCTCGGCAGTCTCAAGGCCCGATGTGGCGTAATTATCGCGGTGTTTTCAGCGCTCAGCCGTCAGCGATAGCGGGTCCGGGGGTCTGCGGATCCGATCCCTTTCGCAATTCAAGTCACGTGGCAACGGGCCCGCAACCGGAGCTTAAGAACGCCGAATGTCGACAGCCCCCAGTCCTCAGCGGCGCAGGCCGAGACGGGAGATCAGGGTGCGGTAGCGGTCCTGGTCCTTGCCCTTGAGGTAATCGAGCAGCTTGCGACGGGCGTTAACCATACGCACCAGGCCCCGGCGGGAGTGATGGTCGTGCTTGTGCTCGGAAAAATGCCCGGTGAGCTGTTTTATGCGGGTGGTCAACAAGGCGACCTGCACCTCGGGAGAGCCGGTATCGCTCTCTCCGCGCCGGTATTCGGCGATGACCTGTTGTTTCTCTGCTGCGCTCATTGGCATGGAATCGTCTCCCGTGTGGAAAGCCCGGCGGCGATCTGGGTCAACCGCCTCCAACCGCATCTGCGATAGCGACCACCCCGACAATGAGCTCAGGGGATCGGGCCAGTAAATAAGTCGAAAATTCTAGCCGGTTACGGCTACCGATGCCATTCACCCCAAAGGGTGTCCAACAAACGACATCTTTTATCCACAGATTGCGCAGATTACTTCATTCTTTATCTGTGAAAATCTGTGTAATCTGCGGACTAAAAATTAGTTTCTCTCGTTCCTGTGCCGGAGTATGGAGACCGACAGCGTACCCTGATCGATGCGGTTCGCTGCGCTCACCACATCCTACCCTTTGCATCCTTTGCGCCTTTGCGCCTTTGCGCCTTTGCGCCTTTGCGCCTTTGCGCCTTTGCGCCTTTGCGCCTTTGCGCCTTT
>NZ_FLUY01000679.1 GCF_900092655.1 Candidatus Thiosymbion oneisti | reverse complement strand
GCCAGCGCCGCTGGTATCCCCCGTCGCTGAGGTTCGATGCGGTCGCGCCGCTTTGCCGGCGCACTCCAAAGCAGTCCGGA
>NZ_FLUY01000371.1 GCF_900092655.1 Candidatus Thiosymbion oneisti | reverse complement strand
GTTTGTTGTCTGATCGGTAACAACCATATTACGACTCCCACCACCTACAAAACGTAAAGGGCCGAATTATTCAGGGTTATTCCGTTGAACAAATTGCTGTCACGACGACCCCATCCCGCACCCAAAGCTGAACGTCAGCGCTTTCGATTTCGATGTCATATACCATTTGTTCTTCATCATCGATTTCAATGGCATCAGGTTCATTCGGGAGATTGGTGGGAGCGAGCAACTGCACGACATCTTGAAATGCCAAACCAATCAGGTTTCTCCCCTTGTACCAACAGTCCTCGTAGCATGCGACCGATACGATTTTGCCGTCTTCGCTATAGATGCAGATATCCTGCTCTGGTATCGTGTAGGTTATCCAACCGACCTCGTCATCATATTCTTCCGGGAGCTCGATCAACCCTAGCTTGTTGATAAGTGGTTCAATCACCTCGCCGAACAGAAACGGTCCGACTCCCCGCAACGGTTCAAGAATCATCTCAGACATCAGTTTATCTCCTATGGTGCGTTTCGCCCTTTTTCGCTCGCTGGGCCGCACGCCTAGTGTTTTGAATCCTTTTCTTAATCCGTTTCGCCTCCCGGCCTTTTGCATTTTTGAGCTGTTCTTTACGTTCTTTGATTTGTCTTTCTGCTTTTCCAAGGCGACGACCACTGTCGCCGTGTTTTTCTGCTTTGCTGCTGTCTCGGGCCTTTTTGCTTCTTCTTCCTTCGACCCGGACGCCATCCTTGCCGATTTTCTCGCCGGCTTTCTTGGTGCCTTTTTCCGCAGCTTCTTTGGCCCCTCTTTCCGCGGCCTCCCTGGCGACTTTCCCACCGGCCTTAGCCACCATAGCCCCGGCCTTGATACCGTCACCGATGCCGGGTGCGGCCGCTACGGCGGAGATGCCGGCCATCGCCCAGTTGCCTTCGGCCGCGTAGATACCGGCGTTGGCGAGATCGGCGAAGATACCCACGCCGGGAATGAAGCCGATCACATCCAGGCCGGTATGCACATCTTCGGAGAGCCGCGCCCACAGGCCCCGTTTCTCCCGCGCGGCCTGTTCTTCTTCGGGCGTTTCGGGGACCACCGGCGGGTTGGTGTCGCCGCTTGTGTTGGGGGCGCCGCCGCCCGGTCCCTGGTAGAGGATGCGGCCGATGGTGTTGCCGTTGTTCATCTTACAGGGGTCGCCGTGGCGCACAACCGGCTTGCCGTTCACGCGGACCGTGGAACTGCCCTCGACGGACTCGACGATCCCTTTGTAGGTCCCGGATACGATCCCGCCACCGATGCCGGCCTCGTCGCCGGTCACATGGGAGATTTTGCTTTGGTCGTGGACGAAAACCGGCTGTCCGCCGAACCGGACGTTGGGACTGGTGGCAAAGCTGTCGCTCAGATCGGCCACGATCATATAGGGCACCGGCACCAGGGTGCTGCCCACCGGTGTCTTGCACACGTCCGGGGTCAGGCTGACGGCAATGAATTCGTCCGACTTACGGGCGCCTTCTTGATCCGCCATGGTAGGTCTCGCTGTGCCGGCTTCAGGTCCGCGGCCGGGTAAGTAGGCGTGATTCCAGTATCCGCACGAGCGGCTCGGCCAGGATGGTGGCCCGCCACACCAGGCTCACGCGCCGGTCGTCGGGTGCGATGAACAGGGTGTCCAGGTTGGCGCGCGCCTCCTTGACCTCGCCGTTTTGGTAGCGCACCAGTACGAAAGGCAGGTATCCGGGCAGCCGGAAGTCGAGCCGACCCGCAGGGGTCAGGTTATAGAGCGCGACCGTCTCATCGCCGGCCAGGTAGGGGATTTGCAGGTCGGGGTGGGCGCAGTTCCAGAAACCGAAGTCGAAATCCTCGGACAGCTTGGGCCAGCGGCCCGCCTGCCAGGGCTCGTCGAAGGTGCCGGCCAGGGCTAAGCGCGGGAGCCAGGTCTTGCCGATGGGACCCAGGCCTTGGACCTTCAATGGCTGGCCGAATTGGGGTTGGAGGTCTTCGACCGCAAGAATCTGGGGTACGGGCACTTGGTCACGGCGCTTGGCCTCCTCGTGGATTTCGGAAGGCCAATAGCCTAACCCTAATGGATTGTGGGGACAGTGGTCGGTGTGTTCCCGTCCACGTTCAGGATCATAGCGGGTGACCTGACCACCGTAGGCGTATTCGTAGCGCAGGGGCAGGCTTGCGATAGGTTCGGGCAACGTCGCCTTCCAGCCGCCGAACAGCTTGCGCTGCCACCGGCGCGGACCGGTGACCAGCAGCCGTTTCCGATAGGTGCCCACCTGGATGTCTATCGGCCAACCCGGAGCCGGCGTGCCCTTGGGGGCATAGGCCGTGGCCTCCAGGAGGATATCGCAGCGGGGTTTGTAAGGGGCCAGGTCGCTCTCCCAGCGCAGACTGGAAAGGGTGGGGTCGCCGTGGTATTGATCAGCGGCGGCCACGGGTGCTTGTTCGGCGGCTGGACGCAGCTCGCCGCCGTCCGTGAGGTCGCAGGTAGCGCGTATCACGGCGACCTGATACGCCCGGTCTCGGTGGTCCAGGGTAGCGAAGGCGAGGGTGGCAAAGGGTGTGAAATTGACGTGTGCCATTCAGCTGCTCTTACAACCCATGCTGTTTTTCTGTGTCCCCACCTTACAGGTCTTCAAGATCGTAGGGCGGGAAAGCGAAGCGCATCCTGCCGTTAGGACTCACGAATTGATCGGCACAACCAAACATCGGAGCACAGGTCTAACCGGGCCTACAAGGCTGAGAGCCTGTCTAAAAATTAAGATACTGATTTTAGGGCATAAAATCTGTAAATTTCGCACTCGTTCCCACGCTCCAGCGTGGGAACGTCGTCTTGTCCGCTCCAGCGGACTCAGCGCCTCTGTGCTAATAGGCGTTGGCTGTTAGCCTACCGAGGTGCTTAATCGACGCTGGAGCGTCAGATCCCTCCTCCGTCGGGACCAGGTCTGCTCCCACGCTGGAGCGTGGGGAGCCA
>NZ_FLUY01001465.1 GCF_900092655.1 Candidatus Thiosymbion oneisti | reverse complement strand
ATCGACACGGCTGTTGCAACCAAGCTCGACGCGCAGGCCACCGGCGGCAACATCTTCATCGATGAGACCGGCGATCTCGCCGTGGGTCAAATCATCGCCGGTACGGCTGC
>NZ_FLUY01001283.1 GCF_900092655.1 Candidatus Thiosymbion oneisti | reverse complement strand
ATGTCAGCGAGACCAACCGGGTACGGGCGATCGACGCTGACGTGAACACGCTCGACTTGCAGGCGCTCGGCTTTACCCACACGACCGGCGATCTGGCTCCCGGTCAG
>NZ_FLUY01001792.1 GCF_900092655.1 Candidatus Thiosymbion oneisti | reverse complement strand
CTACCAATGCCGGGATAAAGTCGCCGCCGCACTCCAAAGTTTCCGCTGGACCGCTCCGGCTCGCCGCCTGCCGGTGCGTCCCTGCAC
>NZ_FLUY01000988.1 GCF_900092655.1 Candidatus Thiosymbion oneisti | reverse complement strand
GGCGGTTAGCCTACCAGGCGCTTAATCGACGCTGGAGCGTCAGATCCCTCCTCCGTCGGGACCAGGTCTGCTCCCACACTGGAGCCTGGGGAGCCAGCCGAAAATCAATGCCAGTAGAAAATCAATGGGTTAGTTTTTAGACAGCCTCTAAATCTTTAGGTGGACGCACAGGTTCCGGTCTTTGCTGGACACCAGGTAGCGGATACAAGTCCACTGCGGGAAACCTTTGGGTGTCGCAATTTTCCAAGATCCCTAAATCATCCGCTCACATTGCGGATAATCCAGATGACATTCGTCGAATAGATGACAAGTGCGTTTACAGATTGCTACCAGCATGAGCATGAGCGGGACTTCTATGAGCACTCCGACCACGGTGGCCAAGGCCGCACCGGACGACAAGCCGAACAGGATGACGGCGGTGGCTATCGCAACTTCGAAATGGTTAGAGGCCCCGATCAGCGCCGCCGGTGCGGCATCATGGTAGGAGAGTTTCAACCACCTCGCGAGTATAAAATAGCCGCTGGCGAAGATAACGACCGTTTGTATGAAAAGCGGGACGGCAATCCACAAAATCGTAAGCGGATTGCCCATGATGACCTCTCCCTTGAATGAGAACAGCAGAACCAATGTCAATAGCAGGGCGGTTATGCTGATCGGGGTAAGCCAGTGTAGAAATGTCTGGTTGAACCACGCGATCCCCCTGTATCGGATGATCCACTTCCTCGATAAGTGACCCGCGATCAAGGGTAGTGCGACATAAATCGAAACGGAAAGTAACATCGTCTGCCAAGGAACCGGCATGGCATTCACATCGAGTAATAAGCCTCCTAATGGACCATAGAGGAAAAGCATCACCAATGAATTGATCGCGACCATGACCAAGGTCAACCCATCATTACCCTTCGCAAGATAACCCCACATCAGGACCATTGCGGTACAGGGTGCAATCCCCAACAAAATCGCCCCTGCGATGTAGCTCCGCCACAGCTCGACTTCCTCGCCGTTGGCAAGGATTTCCGTGCCGGGCAGGAAATCCTTGAACAAATAACCTATGAAGAAATAGGCGATCGCAAACATTGAAAAGGGTTTGACCGCCCAATTTATGAACAGGGTGAGCAGGACCGGTTTTGGTGTGCTTGCCGATTTTACGACTTGCGCGAAATCGATTTTCACCATAATCGGGTACATCATGAAAAACAGACAGACCGCAATGGGCACGGATACCTGATAAATCGAGAAATCATTGAGTGTTGTCGCAATGCCGGGAGCGGCCTTTCCCAGCAGGATACCGGCCGCGATACAGAGCAATACCCAGACCGTCAAATACCGTTCGAATATCGATAATTTCTTTTCTTCCATTCAGGTTATCCCCGGAAGTATTCTCACATTATTGAATCTGAAACGACGAGTTATAGAGTGAATGAGCTGCCACGATGCTCTTACGGCTCATTCCCAGCTCTTACGGCTCATTCCCATACTCCAGCGTGGGAATGCTGTTGTGGCCGCTCCAGCGGCCGAGATCCCTCGCTCCGCTTGAGGGTGTCGTAAAAGGCACCGATCCTGGCCTTTTGACCCCCTCTCCCCAACCCTCTCCCGGCAAGGGTGTCGCAAAAGCCTTTCTCTCGCCGGGAGAGGGGCTGTTTGAGGGAGCGGGATTGAAGACTCCAACCCCCGCCGGTCAACCCCGCCCGCTAGCCCCTCTCCCTTGAGGGAGAGGGGTTGGGGAGAGGGTGATCTAAAAGGGGAGAGTGATCTAAACAATCCCGCACGCGATCTCGATTGCACGGAGAGACCCTTCCAGATTATTCATGAGCTCGTTGTTCCAAATCCGTAATATTCGAAAGCCCCTCGCTTTGAGAAATGCCTCGCGCTGCCTATCCGCAACTTTCCGTTCAGCGTGTTGACCACCGTCGAGTTCGATTATCAGGTCCTTCTGGAAGCAGATGAAATCGACGATGTATCTACCGACAGGCTGTTGGCGCCTGAATTTCAAGCCGTGAAATCGGTGGGCGCGAAGATGGGTCCAGAGCATCCGTTCGGCATCGGTCGAGTTCTTGCGAAGGTTTTTGGCCAGCTTTGTCAGGTCAGACATAGCAAGTACCGAGGATCATCCTTTGATCCCCCTCTCCCCAGCCCCTCTCCCCGAGGGGAGAGGGGCTTTTGCGACACCCTCCACTTTGGGGGGATATCTCAGGGTTATCCCTCTCTATTCATGGAATCGATCAACGACAAGACCTTGGTTTCAATCGTATCTCTTACCTTATTGAAATCCTGCTCATTCATAGCTTTCGGATCCGGAATAGCCCAATCCTGTCGCCGTTTCGCCTTGACATAAGGGCATTCATCCCCACATCCCATTGTGATCGCGTATTCATACTCCACAGCGGGAATCTCATTCAGCGATTTCGATCGCTGAGTATTCAGATCATAACCTACCTCCCGCATTGATTTTATTGCCTTCTCATTCACCTTGCCCGATGCCCGGGAGCCGGCACTATGGGCCTCCAGTCGGTCTTTACCATGTATCTTTGCAAATGCCTCGGCCATCTGGCTGCGGCATGAATTTTCCACGCAAACAAATAATACCCTTTTCATTACTCTATGACCTCTCATTGGGCTCGGGAGCCGCCGATATCCAGACACAGATATTTGATCTCCAGGTACTCCTCGATGCCGTAGCGGGACCCTTCGCGCCCCAGGCCCGACTGCTTGACGCCGCCGAAGGGGGCGACCGCGGTGGAGATGATACCGCTGTTGACGCCGATCATACCGTATTCCAGTTCCTCGGAGACCCGCCACACCCGGCCCAGATCGCGGCTGTAGAAATAGGCGGCCAGCCCATATTCGGTCGCATTGGCCATGGCTACCGCCGCTGCCTCGGTGTCGAAGCGGAACAGGGGCGCCAGCGGGCCGAAGGTCTCCTCCCGGGCGACGCGCATGTCCGGGGTGACATCCGCCAGCACCGTGGGCTGGAAGAAGGTCCCGCCCAGGGCGTGTCGGTCGCCGCCGGCCAGCAGGCGCGCCCCCTTGCCCAGGGCGTCGGCGATATGGGCCTCGACCTTGGCGACGGCCTCCGGGTTGATGAGCGGACCCTGCTCGACCCCCGCTTGCGTCCCCGGTCCCACCCGCAGGCCCTCGACCTTGGCCGCCAGACGCTCGGCGAAGGCATCATAGACACCGTCCTGCACCAGGATGCGGTTGGCGCAGACGCAGGTTTGACCGCTGTTGCGATACTTGGACTGGATGGCGCCTGCGACGGCGGCGTCCAGATCCGCGTCATCGAAGACGATGAAGGGGGCATTGCCGCCGAGTTCCAGGGACAGCTTCTTGACCGTACCCGCGCATTGACGCATCAACAGGCGCCCCACTTGGGTGGAGCCGGTAAAGCTCAGCTTGCGCACGATCGGATTGGCGGTCAGCTCCCCGCCGATAGGGACCGGCTCGCCGGTAACCACATTGAAGACCCCCGGCGGAATACCCGCCCGCTCCGCCAGCACCGCCAGGGCTAGGGCTGTCAGGGGCGTGTCCTCCGCCGGCTTGGCGACCAGGGTGCAACCGGCGGCCAAGGCCGCGCCGGCCTTGCGGGCGATCATGGCGAGCGGGAAGTTCCAGGGCGTAATGAGGGCGCACACCCCCACCGGCTGCTTGAGGGTCAGGATGCGCTGGTCGGTATGCTGGGCGGGGATGACATCGCCGTAGACCCGGCGCCCCTCCTCCGCGAACCAGTCGAGGAACGAAGCGGCATAGACCACCTCGCCGCGCGCCTCCGCCAGCGGCTTGCCCTGCTCCGCGGTCATGAGGCGGGCCAGCTCCTCCTGGTGCGCAAGCATCGATGCCTGCCAACCCTTGAGCAACCCGGACCGCTCCGCCGCGGTCAACGCCCGCCAGGCATCCCAGGCCCCCTCCGCAGCCACCACAGCCCGCCGGGTCTCGGCGGCGCCCATGCTCGGCACCCGCGCGATGACCTCCCCGGTAGCCGGGTCGGTCACATCCAGCCAGGCACCGTCCTGGGCCTCTACCCACTCGCCGCCGATATAACCCTGCTCCCGCAACAGGTCGATGTCCCGGATTCGCATTACTCGCTCACCCCGTGGTTGTGTCCGATAAGAGAAAAAGGGTAGTGGTAAATAGCCACAAGGCCCACTCGTTGTCATTTCGAGCGAAGCGAGAAATCCTTGTCCCGACGAAGGAGAGGTCTTGTAACTTGAGTGGTTCTCTTACCGCCAAAGATCTCTCCCTTCGGTCGAGATGACAGGGAGTGGTTTTACCATGGAATTTTCGGTGAAACTGGGCACTAGGGCGTGTTGACATTTAGCAGGTCCGCACAGCGGACCCTACAGTCAATCAAGTGGTTAGGTTAGGGTCCGCGGTGCGGACCGCTTGCGCATTGCGGCTACCTAACATATGAAAAACAAACGGTTAGGTTAAATGTCAACAGGACCTGGTGCATAGTTTCGACTAATATTGCAAACTTCTCGGAGGAGGCACCCATCAAATACGACGAATCAGGATACCTGGTAGGCATAGATATAGATAATGCGAGCTTGAAAGTGGAGCTTCACGAACTCATGGTGAGCAAGATGCCGTTCACAACAAAAACCGTCACGGGCTAAAAGCAAACTCAGCCGACTCGCGAGTCCAAAGATGCGGTTCGCCGCCGGGCGCGTCCCGCGCCCGGCGGCTCACCACATCCTACCGGCTTTGCCCAACCTACGGGTTTCGCCCCGCTCCCACCGAGGGTGTTGCAGAAGCCCCTCTCCCGCCGGGAGAGGGGTTGGGGAGAGGGGGTCAAATTCGGCCATTTAAAAATTTACCACTACCAAATCCTGAAGTACCCTCACAAACCGGTCTCTCTGGCTCCCAGGTTTCAGCGTGGGAGCAAGCCCTTGACGCTCCAGCGTCGTGAGACCTTGGCCGCCGGAGCGGCCACACTTGCGTTCCCACGCCGGAGCGTGGGAACGAGCCAAAGGGTTATTTCGAGTCGAGCTCCGACAAGGCCGATTCCACAACGGGAATCCAGGCACGCCGCCGCGCATCCAGTCGTCCCTCCGCCTCGAGCCCGGTCAATACCCGGAGGGCACGCTCGAGATAGGCCCTACCCTCGGCGCCCTCGAGTGCGGCCAAGCGGATGTCAGGGACCACCGACCCGAGAAGAAACTGGGGATGCTCGGGAAAACGCGCCAATAGCCTCCCGTAGATGTCCCGCGCCGCCTGGAATGCCGCCAAGGCCGCTTCCGTCCGTCCAAGCCTGACGGCCATATCACCCATTCGCTCATGACTTACCGCCAGATCGGCCTGGCGCCCGGCATGGCTGGGGTCGGCCTCGGCCAGCCGCTTTCGGATGTCACGGCTGTCCTCATAGGCCCGACGCGCCGCGGGCAGATTCCCCTCCGCCACCAGCACGTCGCCGAGGCCGCTCGTAGCTCACCGACAGGTCGCGTTGGCGCCCGGCATGGCTGGGGTCGGCCTCGGCCAGCCGCTTGAGGATGTCACGGCTGTCCTCATAGGCCCGACGCGCCGCGGGCAGATTCCCCTCCGCCACCAGCACGTCGCCGAGCTTGTTATAACTCACCGACAGGTCGCGTTGGCGCCCGGCATGGCTGGGGTCGGCCTCGGCCAGCCGTTTGGCAATGGCTAGGTCTTGCTCATAGGCCCGACGCGCCGCGGGCAGATTCCCCTCCGCCACCAGCACGTCGCCGAGGCCGCTGAGGCCTACGGCCAGCTCGCGTTTGTCGTCGGCCCGGCGGGCGAGTGCGATGTACTTGCGATAGGCGGCTTCCGCTTCCTCCAAGGTACCGGTGGCCTGGGCCGCTTCACCCAACCCCAACCAGCCTTCCCGATTGTCCGGGTCGAGCTGGGTCGCTTCGCGGTACCAGCGCAGGCCCTCCGCGGCGTTTTCCACAAATGCGATGGCAGCGAGGTTGCGAGCAGCTTCGGCCCGCTCGCTGCGTGCCTTGTCCTCTTGGTGCTTGCGATTCTCGTAGATTTGGCGCCAGATGCCCTGGGCTACATGCAGGTTGCCTTTTTCCGCCTGTTCGACCGCTTGCTCGAAGCGCGGCTCATCGCGTAACGCCTGCAACGAACGTATGGATCGTTCGATCTGCTCCGGCGTGAGCTCGGGGTATTTGGTGCGCAGGACCTCCTCGATCCCAGACTCTTGCAGCAGGTCCGGCGGAAAGAAGACCGCTTGGATGCCTTTGAACCCGATAACGGCAACCAAGATCAGGACCGCGAGGCGGAGCATCCTGGGTAGCCAGGTCTTGGGCCTGGAGCGCGACACCGCCGGCAGCGTCGGGGTCTCCAACTTGGCGGCGGCGTACTCCTCGGCGGGCCGGTCCTCTCCACCGATATTTTCCGCGAGAAATCTGCGGGTCGCGGTATAGAGCAGCTCATCCTTGCCCGCCGGTTTGCAGATCCCGATATGGTCGGCCTCGATCGGGATCGGGACGACATTGAGTAGCCCAGGGTCCGCACCGTCGGGATCCACGATCATACCCGCCTCGGTGGCATGGGCCTCGTAGAAGACCTGATTGGCGATTTCGTTCGGCCAATTGCGGTACCAGACATTCAATTTGCGCAGCGCGGGGGCGTTCTTGATCAGGTCTTGGGCCACCGGCGACGGCCAGGCCACAAGGCGCAGCCGATCGAGCCAGGTGGCCTGGATCGCACCGGTGTGGGGGGTGGCGATGAACACCAGGACCTTGACCCGGTCCAACAGCGCACCCGCCTCTGGCCGGTGTCCCCGTTGGTCGTTTGCTTCGCGCAGGACCTGCTTGACCACCAGGCCGCCGAGGCTGTGGCACACGAAGGTCACCGGCGCGGTGGTCAATACCGGCTCGCCGAGTAAGCACTCCAGCACAGGGACGGCCTGATCCGGTAACGCCAGGGCGTTGCCGATCCAGTTGGTGGGCGGGGCGGCATAGCTCAGCGTCCAGACGCACAGGCCCGGGATGTCACGGGCGAGCCAGAGGGGCCAGAAGCCGGCGTCGGCTTTGCCCCGGCGCCAGGTATCGTAGGGGTGTCCGCCCAGGCCGTGCACGAAGATCACATGTCCCCGTGGCCTACCCGGCCAATTCGCGACCTTGATGAGTTGGGTCATGCCCCGGCGATTCTCCCTGGGGTCTGAAAGGTCCGCCCGGTGCGGACCCGGCAGACCGCATTTTTTCACTTTCGCTCTGCCGGCTCAATGTCAGAAATCAGGGCTGGACGCCGATTGCGTTGAGACGTTGGCACGGACACGGACCAGAGAGGGGGCAGTTGTCAGGGGGCAGGGGGCAGGGG
>NZ_FLUY01000370.1 GCF_900092655.1 Candidatus Thiosymbion oneisti | reverse complement strand
GGCGGTTAGCCTACCAGGCGCTTAATCGACGCTGGAGCGTCAGATCCCTCCTCCGTCGGGACCAGGTCTGCTCCCACGCTGGAGCGTGGGGAGCCA